>NZ_JAIXHU010000022.1:0-55062 GCF_025671395.1 Paraclostridium sp. AKS73
AAACTAAATATCAACCACTTTTTATTGTGCGAAAATAAAAAAGGATTACGCTTGTACGGTATAAGATAAAGGATAAGAAAAGATGCTTTAAATGACCACTTCGCTGCAAACTAAATATCAACCACTTTTTATTGTGCGAAAATAAAAAAGGATTACGCTTGTACGGTATAAGATAAAGGATAAGAAAAGATGCTTTAAATGACCACGGAGTTGCAAACTAAATATCAACCACTTTTTATTGTGCGAAAATAAAAAAGGATTACGCTTGTAGGAGATGGGATTAAAATAAAATATAGGAAATATGAAAAATATATTTAAAGGTATCTATATTTGGATATAACTATACTTAGTTAAGATTCGAATAATAAACTTAAAGGAGATGATAGCTTTGAATAAGATTAAGGTTATGACCGTTTTTGGAACGAGGCCAGAGGCTATAAAAATGGCACCTTTAGTAAAAGAACTTGAAAGCAGAAAAGAAATTGAAAGTATTGTATGTGTAACAGCTCAACATAGACAAATGTTAGATCAAGTTTTAGATATATTTAATATAACTCCAGACTTTGATTTGAATTTAATGAAAAAAAATCAGACGCTAACATCTATAACAGTTAGTGCATTAGAAGGAATAGATGAGGTAATAAGAAAATCAAAGCCAGATATAGTTTTGGTACATGGAGATACGACAACAACGTTATCTGCTAGTTTAGCAGCATTTTATAATAAATGTGATGTTGGGCATGTTGAGGCAGGACTTAGAACTTATAATAAATATTCTCCATATCCAGAAGAAATAAATAGACAAGTTACAGGTATTATAGCAGATATGCATTTTACTCCAACTAATAAATCAAAAGAAAATTTAATAAAAGAAGGAAAGTGTAGTGATGACATTTATGTAACTGGAAATACGGCTATAGATGCTTTAAAAACAACAATAAAAAAGATTATAACAATAAAATATTAGATAAAATTAAAAGTGATAGAATGATTTTACTTACTGCTCACAGAAGAGAGAACTTGGGCGAAAATATGGAAAATATATTTAAAGCCATAAATAAGATCGTAAGCGAATTTAATGATGTTCAAGTAGTATATCCTGTACATTTAAATCCTAAAGTTAAAACTACTGCTGATGAGATTTTAGGTAATAATGAGCGAATACATTTAATAGAGCCTTTAAACGTTATAGATTTTCATAATTTTATGAGTAAATCTTATTTAATAATGACTGATAGTGGAGGTATCCAAGAAGAAGCTCCCTCTCTTGGAAGACCAGTTTTAGTTCTTAGAGATACAACGGAAAGACCCGAAGGAGTAGAAGCGGGGACATTGAAATTAGTGGGAACAAATTCGAAAGATATATATGATACAGCAAAGGAATTGTTAATAGACAAAAAAAGTTATGAAAAAATGTCTAAAGCTTCAAATCCATATGGAGATGGTCTTGCAAGTAAGTACATCGTTGATAGCATAATAAAAAATACTTGAATAAATAGGTAAAAGTGAATAAAAATAGTAAGTCCAATAAATAATTATAGTATAGACTAAATTGTTTAATTGGAGGAATTTTATGTATAGAGTTGTATTAAAGCGTATTAATACAGATTATCTGAACGAGAACATGATATTTGATTGTCAGTATATTGATTTTGATAGTTCAAAGTATAAGTTTGAAAATATAGTTATGAATAATTTTGTTATAAAAGACTTTGAAGTTAATAATGAAGATATAGCATTGATAAAAATAATGTAATAAGTGTGTAGTTATAACTACACACTTATTACATTATACGGACAATTTTAATAACAGGATTATAGCCGAAAGCATGTTCTTTTATATGGTATAATTACTTTATAAAGGAAGGGATAGTTTATGAATAGTATAGTAAATGATATTTTAAATGATAGAAAAATTAATGATATTAAGGATAAATATATAGAGTTTGCAAATAAAGATTCATATAAAACAAACAATGTTTTATTATTAGTACCAAACAACAAAATTAAATTTAAATATAATAAGTTAATAAACTTAAACATAAGTGAAGAAATAAATATTTCAACATACAACTCATTTTTAATAAAAGAAGTAGTGAAGTTTTGGCCAATTATACAGCAAAAATATAATAATATAATCAATCATAAAGTAAAACCATCTATTATAAATAGTAGTTTGAGCGATTATATTTTAAATAAAATAGTTAAAGAAAAAAGGAATGTAGAGGGCTTTTTTAACGATATAACTGCATCCAACAGAAATATTGCAAGTAGTATTAGCTTTAATATAAATAAGGGATGTCAAAGTTTAATAGATTTAAATGATATAGGTAATAGAATTTATTACTCTAAACATAACCAAAGTAAGATGGATAGATTTTCATACAGTCAAATGCAAGAAATAATAAATGAGTACCTAGATTTATTATTAAAAATTCAACTATGGATAATTCAATAGCAATTTATTTGTATAATGAATTTTTATTAAAAGATGAGGAATATGTAAATAGCTTGAGAAGAAGAGTGAATTATTTAATAGTAGATAGTTTAGAAAACTGTACAGCAAGTGAAGTTGATTTTATAGATATATTGTTAGACAGTGTAAAAGAGTCATATATGTATATAAATCAGACGAAAGACTATGCGGCTTTTAATAATGTAGATATGAAATATATTAAAGACAAATTATTTAGTAAATGCAAGTTTATTAAAAATAGTGAAATAAGTGAAGTTAATATAAGTGAATTACTTAAATTAAATAAAGACATTGAATTAAATCAAAATATGCAACTATATAGTCAGATGTTAATTGAGGCTAGCAATAAAGTTGTAGAATTAATTAACAAGGGTTATAGAGCAAAGGATATAGCTATTATTTCACCAATAAACAATACTATTACGGAGTATGAAATAAAAAATACATTATTAAAAAATAACATAGGATTTTATAGCACAAAACAAGATAAAAGAATAATTGATTATCCTTATGCACATGCATTAATGGTAGCTTCATGTATATTTTATGAATGTGAAGAACTTTTAAATAATGAAGATTATATTAGCTTTATAAGCCTTTTATTAAATACGAATAAAATTAGATCTAAAAAATATTAAGTAAAAAATTAGAGTCGGATAAATATAATGAAATAATAAATTACATAAGAAGTAAGAAGTTAGATGATGTAAATATTTATGAATTTTTAATTAAATTTTATATTGATAAATTATTACAACTTCCAAAAGGAAAAGAAAATGTGAAGATTTGTAAAAAGATAATTCAAGAAAGTGAGAATTTTACAGAGAATATATCTTTATTAGGAATAAATAATAATAAATCAAAGGAAAAAATATTTATAGAGGCACTAAAATCAAGCATAAAAGATTATTATACTTTACTAGAATTAGAAGATTTTAAAGATGAAGACTTAGTTGTATTGACTACTCCATATACTTACATATCTCATAATATGAAAAGTGATATACAAATTTGGTTGGATATAGGTAGTAACATGTGGAGTATGAAATCTGAAAAAGAAATAAGTAATGTACATGTTTTAAAAAAGTCTTTTATTGAAGGAAACATATATACTGATGATGTTGAAGAATTTTATAAAGAGTATTATTTAAACAATACAATATATAATCTTCTTTTAAATACTGAAAAAGTATATGCATATAAAAGTGAATATACAGTAAATGGGTACATACAAGAAGGAAGTTTGTATGGAGTGATTTTAAAGTTAATAGATAAAGGTGATTTTAATGAAAATAAATTATAGAGAAGATCAAACGCCTATAATAAATTATGAAGGTGGAACTATGGCGGTACCAGCAGTACCAGGAGCTGGAAAAACTTTTATAGTTACAAATTTAGTTGCAAAATTAATAAGTCAAGGCAAGCATAGACCAGGGAAAATACTAATACTTACTTATATGAATAGTGCAGTTAATAATTTTAAAGGTAGAATAGCAAAATTATTAGATGAAAAGGATATAGATGATAAAAATTCATATGAAGTAATGACTATTCATAGTTTGGCAGTAAAAATAATAAAAGAAAAGCCCGAGATTGTAATGTTAAGTGATGAATTTAGCATAGTGGACGACTTAAAGAAAAGTATCATATTAAATGAGAGTATAAATAACTTTAAAAATAATGGAGGAGAAAAAACTTTTAATTTTTTTTGTTAAACAACAGAGAGATGAAGAATGGAGAAATAGATGTTTAGAGTCATGGAACCAAGGTTTTTTTGATTTAGTTACAAACTCTATAAGTGAGTTAAAATACAAGGATATTTCACCAGAAGAACTAGAAAATATAATTTTAAATGGACATAAAGGAATATTAAAATGTATTTTACCTATATACAAAGACTATGAAAGAAAGTTGAAAAATAATGGATTATTAGATTATGATGATATTTTGATATTAGCATATAAAGCACTTAGCAGTGATGAAAATTTAAAAATTAAGTTTCAAAAGCGATATTCATATATATTTGAAGATGAATGTCAGGATTCAAATGAACTTCAAGGAAAAATAATAAAACTATTATCCGAAGATAATAATAATTTAGTTCGTGTTGGAGATGTAAACCAAAGTATAAATGGAACATTCTCATCATCAGATCCAATGTTTTTTAAGCAGTTTATGGAAGAAGCTGATAGTTGTTACAAAATGGATATGTCTAACAGAAGTTCTAAAGACATTATCGAATTATCAAATAGACTAGTAAAATTAATTACAAAAGAATTTTATTTAGAAGAGTGTAAAAGTGCGCTAGAAGATATGGAAATAAAAACAGTGCCAGATGGTAAGGGATATAAAGAAAATCCTAAACCCGATAAATATTTATTGAATGCAAAATGGTATGAAACATGGGAAAAAGAAATAGTACAAACTGTAAAGTTTGTAGAGTATATAAAAGCTAATACTCCAGATAAAAGTATAGGTATATTAGTTCCATTTAATAATCAAGTAAGGGAAGTAGCTCAAGTTTTGGAAACTCATAACTTAGAGTTTGATGAACTAGGACCAAACTCATCACATAAAAGGAAGATAATAAATAACATAGGTTATATAATTGATTTTTTATCTCAGTGTGACAGTACAGAAAAATTAATTAATGTTTAGAAAAAGTGTATATAAATTCTGATGATAAAATAGGTAAAGATGAGTTTTTATGTAAATTAAAAAAATATGAAAGTGAAGATATAATATATGACACAGAAACAGTTATAGAAGATATTGTTATAGATAATAGAGATGAAATATATTTAACCTTTAAAAAAGGGATAGAACGTTTAAAAAATATAATAGAGTATGAATCTATAAAAGTAGATGAACTAATATTGATAATTGGTGAAAATATAGAAATATCAGATGAAGAAAAGGCTATGGTAGAGTATATAGCATTTTATGCTAGATACCTAATACTTGATAATCCAAATACAAGTTTATACGATATATCAAAAATACTTCTAGATGATAGAAATAGAGTATTTAATTACATAAGCGAAATAATATATGAAATAAATGGATATGAACCTAAGCCAGGAGGAATTACTGTTTGTACATACCATAAGTCAAAGGGTATGGAATGGGATGTTGTATTTTTACTTGATTTAACAGAATTTAAATTTCCAGCAGATATAAAACAAAAATTCCAGGGAGAGTTATGGTATTTAAAAGATAAATATAAAAATCCAGTAGCTATAGCAAAATCTGAGGTTGAGTCAATAGTAACTGGTGATGCCCCTAAGGATTTTATGTACAAGCATAAAATAGACATAATAAATGAAAAAATAAGATTATTATATGTGGGGATAACAAGGGCAAAAGAAATGTTGATGTTATCAGGACATAGTTATAAAGATAATACAACAAATAAAAAGCAACAACAAAAACCATCTTTTTATTTTAATAGCTTAGGTAGATTTATAAAAGTTAAGAGAGGTGATATTGTTGAATAAAAAATTAGAGAATTTCTTGTTTAGTCAAAACTCTATAAACACTTATAGAAGTTGCCCATTAAAATTCAAATTTAAATATGTAGACAAATTAAATTGGAAACAAGATGATGAAGGAAGTAGAGATTACTATGAAAATCTTAAATTAGGTTCAGATTTCCACTTAATATGTGAGAGGTATTTTAGTAATATACCAACTGGAATAGAATTTTTAAATAATGAAGAATTCAATATATGGTTAGAAAAAATTAAAAGATTAATACCTATAAAAGATGATAATTTATATCTTCCAGAGTATGAGGTTAGATATAGTTTGAATAATTTTAAAATACAGGCTAAATTTGATTTAGTGGTAGTAGATAAGGATAGTATAAGTATCTGGGATTGGAAAACAGAAAATAGAAAGATAGAATATAAAGATGTAGAAAATAGAGTTCAAACTTTAGTTTATTTATTTTTAGCAAGTGAAACTATTGGTAAAATATATAATTTAGATATAGATTATGAAAATATAAAATTAAGTTATTATCAGCCAGAGTATTATAATGAGCCTATAACAATTACATATAGTAATGAAAAACATAACATAAATAAAAAACAATTAGAAAACTATATAGTAAATATATTAAATACAAATTACAATGAAGAAAAATATAAAAATATTAAACATTGCAAGTTTTGTGAGTTTAATAAATTATGCAATAATGAAGCTGTAAACTATAGCACATTGGAGGAAGAAATATATGAGCCTTAGATTTATATTTGGAAGAGGCGGTAGTGGGAAAACAACATATTGTTTAGAAGAAATTTCTAAGCAAGTTCTTGATGATGGAACATCCCCTATAATACTGCTAGTTCCAGAACAATACACATTTGAAAGTGAAAAAAGACTAAGTAATTATTTAAAAAAAGATCCATACCTTAGAGCTAGAGTACTTAGTTTTAAAACATTAAGTAATATAGTATTTTCTCAGGTTGGAGGATTAACAGATATAAATATAAATGCTAGTGGTAGATCTATGATGATTTATAAAGCGTTAGAAGGGGTTAGTGAAGACCTTGAAATATTTTCAAAGGCAGCATCTCAACCTGGATTTATAGGTACTATAGCTGATATGATATCAGAACTTAAGCAATATAGTATTTCTCATGAATCTTTAGAAAATGTAGCTGGAGAAGTACAAAGTGAAACACTTAAACTAAAGCTTCAGGATATAAGTAAGATATATGCTAATTATGAAAACATATTACATGAAAATTATATAGATTCACAAGATTTATTAGCATCGTTAGCGGACAAGATAGAAAGTTGTAATTACTTTGACAATGCAATAATTTACATTGATGAATTTACAGGTTTTACTCCAAATCAATATAGAGTAATAAAGAGTTTATTGCATAAAGCCGCAGAAGTAAATGTAACTTTGACATTAGATAACAACTTAGTTAAGACTTACAATAAGACAGATGTTTTTTCTCGTACTAAATTTACAGAAGAGAAATTAAAAAAATTATGCTTAGAATCAGGAGTTAGAATTAAGCCTGAAATAAGTTTAAATGCAAGTAAAATAAAAAGATTTGAAGGAAACAAAGAATTAGAACACCTTGAAAGGAATTACTATTCATATCCTTATAAAATATATGAAGAGGAAACAGAAAGTATAGCTATAAAAGAGTTTAGTAACTTATACTCAGAAGTAGAGCAAATAGCTAAAGAAATAGTATTTTTAGTTAGAGATAAAAAAGCAAGATATAGAGATATAACGGTAGTAACTAGAGATTTAAATAGGTATGATTTTTTAGTTCAATCTATATTTAATGAATATGAAATACCTAATTTTATAGATAGTAAAAAAGAAGCTAAAAGTAATCCTATTATAGTTTTGATAATAGCAGCATTAGAAATGCAAAATAGGAGATATAACTATGAAACTATGTTTAGATATTTAAAAAGTGGTCTTTTAGGAATAAGTATAGAAGATATTAGTTTAATAGAAAATTATGTTTTAGCAAATGGAATAAAAGGTAAAAGATGGTTTGAAGAAAAATGGAACTATAGAGTATATCATAAATTAAATGAGGATGAGAATGACTATGAAATAGATATAATAAATAGAGTTAATGAGATTAAAGATTTAATAATAAAACCTATAATTAAATTACAAGAAAAACTAAAAGGAAAAATAAAGCAAAAGATATATGTAAATATATATATGAATTTTTATTAGATATAAATATACCTAACACTATACAAATAATGATTGATAAATTTAAAGAAAATAATGAGATAGATTTAGCGAATCAGTATGCTCAGGTTTGGGAGATTGTTGTTGATATACTAGACCAAATAGTAGAGATTATGGGTGAGGATACGATAAACTTAGATAAATTCATAAAAGTAATAAGTATTGGTTTTGATGAGTATGAATTAGCAACAGTACCCCCAAGTCTAGATCAGGTTTTAGTAAGTAGTGTAGACAGAATGAAAAACCCAAATACAAAGCATTTATATTTAATGGGAACTACAGATGGAATTTTCCACTAATATCAAAAGATGATGGAATATTAAATGACAGTGATAGAAAAAATTTAGGAGATAATGGGATAGAGGTTGATATTGACAGTAAAACTAAAACATTTGAAGAACAATTTTTAGTTTATAGAGCTTTAACCTCAACTAAATGTTCATTAACAGTTACATATCCAATTGCTGATCATGAAGGAAAAACACTAAGACCATCGATAATAGTGTCTAGACTTAAAAAGATATTTCCAAATATAAAAAATACAAGCTATTTAAGTGATGTAAAATATTGTTCAAGTGAAGAAATAGTAGAAAATATAACTACTAAAGCACCTGTATTTAATGAACTTATAAAAGCTATAAAAGAATTTGAAGAAGAAAAATATATAGATTCTGTATGGCTAGATGCATACAAATACTTCATACAAAATGATGACTATTACATTAGAGCAAAAAATATAATAGAAGGTTTAAATTATACAAATCAAGTTAAGCAGATAGAAAGTGAAAAAATAAGAGCATTATATGACAATAAAATATTCAGTGTTTCTAGGCTAGAAAAATATGCTCAATGTCCATTTGCTTATTTTATACAATATGGGCTAAAAGCAAAAGAGAGAAAAGAATTTGAGTTTACTCCTCCTGATTTTGGAACATTTGTACACAATATATTAGATAAGTTTTCAAAACAGTTATCTAAAGATAATTTAGACTGGAGAGAAATCACAGATGAATATATAGTAGAAAAAGTCACTATAATAGTGGATGATTTGATAGCTAAGATACCAGGATATATATTACAAAGTTCAGCAAGATATAAGTACTTGGCATATAGATTAAGAAATATGCTTGTATCAGCTATATCTATTATAAGTAATCAAATTAAAAAAGGATCATTTGATCCTGCAGACTATGAAGTAGAGTTTGGAGGAAAGGGTAAATATCCACCTATTAAAATTGTTTTAGAAAATGGAGAAGAGATAAATTTAATAGGGCAAATAGATAGAGTAGATATGTTTGAAGATGGGCAAGAAAAATATATAAGAATTGTAGATTATAAATCTGGGAATAAAGATATGAGTCTTACGGATGTATATCATGGATTACAGCTACAGTTATTAGTTTATCTAGATGCAATATTAGAAAGTGCTAAATATAATGATGGAGATATAAATCCTGCTGCTATACTCTATTTTAAAATAGATGATCCTATTATTAAATCTAATGAAGATAAAGAAGATGACAGCATAAGAGAAGAAATACTGAAGAAGCTTAAAATGAAAGGTCTTGTATTAAAGGATAGCAATATAATTAGAAAGATGGATAATACATTACCTGAAGGAGAAAAAGCAACATCATTAGTTATACCAGCGTCTATAAACAAAGATGGAACTATTTCAAAAAACACATCAGGTGTAAATGAAGAAGAGTTTTCAATACTTAGAAAATATGTAAAACATACAATTAAAGAGTTAAGCAAAAATATGCTTGAAGGAGATATTGGAATAGCCCCATATAAGACTAAAGAATCAACATCTTGTGATTTTTGTAGTTTTGCAACTATATGTTTATTTGATAGTACATTTAAAGACAACAGCTATAGAATTATAAACAAAAAAAGCCAAGATGAAATAATTAATAAAATGAGAGGAGAGGTTGAATAATGAGTTCTCCTAAGTGGACAGACGAACAACAAGCTGTAATAGATAGCAGAAATTGTAATCTTCTAGTAGCAGCTGCTGCAGGTTCAGGGAAAACAGCGGTACTAGTTGAACGTATTATACAGATAATAACAGATACTAAAAAGCCAGTAGATATAGATAAATTATTAGTAGTTACATTTACAAATGCAGCTGCTTCAGAAATGAGAGAGCGTATAGGAGATGCCATAGCTAAGGCATTAGATAAAAATCCTGAAAATAGACATTTACAAAATCAATTAGTTTTATTAAATAGAGCAAGCATTACAACTATACATTCATTCTGTTTAGATGTAATAAAATCAAATTTTCATAAAATAAATATAGATCCTAACTTTAGAATAGGAGATCAAACAGAATGTTCTCTTTTAAAGCAAGAATGTATAGAAGAAATTTTTGAACAATACTATGAATCAAGAGATAAGGGATTTTTAAATTTAGTGGAAAGCTATGCAGAAAAAGAGGAGATAAAGATTTACAAGATATAATATTATCTATATATAACTTCTCAATGGCATCACCATACCCTAAGAAATGGTTAGAAGATTCAGCTGAATTATTTAATATAAATGATGATTTTGATTTTTCAAATTCAATATGGTCAGAATCAATATTAAGTAATGTAAAAATAGAGATAGATGGAATAGCATCTAGTATGAAAAGTGCCATTGAATACGTAGATGGAATTGACGAATTAGAAACTTATAAGGAAAAATTAAATATAGAGTATTCTCAAATATTAAATATATTAAGTGCTTGTAATGAAGGCTGGGATAAGACATATTACTTTATGAGCAATATGCAATTTGAAAACTTCGCAAAAGGAGTTAAAAGATTAGGAAAAGATACCCCTGACTACATAAAAAAAGCAAGAGAAAATGCTAAATCTATAAGAGATAAAAATAAAAAATCATTAGAGAGCATAATAGGATCAACTTTTTATAAAAGTAATGAACAGATTTGTCATGAAATAAAGTATTTATATCCAGTTGTAACTTCTATTTCAAACCTTATAATAGCTTTTGAAGAAAAGTATCAAGAAAAGAAAAGAGAAAAAGGAATTATAGATTTTAATGATATAGAGCATTTTGCATTAGCTATATTAACAGATGAAGATGAAGATGGAAATATAATACCATCAGATGTAGCTAAGATATATGTAGAAAAATTCTCGGAGATATTTATAGATGAATATCAAGATAGTAACTTGGTTCAAGAAGTTTTATTAAGTACTATCGCTAGTATTGAAAATCCAAATCGATTTATGGTTGGAGATGTAAAACAAAGTATATACAGATTTAGACAAGCAAAACCAGAAATATTTTTAGAAAAATATGCAAATTACGATACAGAAGAAGGTACTAAAAATAGAAAGATAATGCTATATAAGAATTTTAGAAGTAGGAAAGAAGTTGTAGATTGTGCAAACTATATTTTTGAAAATATAATGAGTAAAAATATAGGTGAAATCGAATATAGCGAAAAAGAAAGATTAAATTTAGGCGCAAGCTTTAAAGAGTGTGAAGAAGAAAATGTGTTAGTGGGAGGACCTGCTCAAATACATTTAATACAAAAAAATATTAAATCTAAATATGAATCAGATGAATCTGAGGAGAATGAGGAAGAACAAGAAGAAATAGATAACATACAATTAGAAGCTAGAATGTTAGGAAATATAATCAAAAACTTAATGAAACCCAATGAAGATGGGAAGGTAACAAAAGTTTATGATAAAAAATTGATGGATATAGAAATGTAGAATTTAAAGATATAGTAATACTATTGAGAGCAACATCTAGTTGGGCACCTGTATTTGTTGAAGAGTTAATGAATATGGATATACCTACATATGCAGATACAGGTATTGGATATTTTGACACTATAGAGATAAAAACAATACTAGCATTACTTCAAATAATTGATAATCCAATGCAAGATATTCCTTTAATTGCAGTATTGAAGTCACCTATGTTTGGGTTTACACCAGAAGAGCTAATTGATATAAGAATAGAAGATAGACAGAAAAGTTTTTATGAAGCTTTACAAATAGCAGGTAGTAAAGATGGAGATTTAGGTGAAAAAATAAAATATTTCTTAGATAGATTAGATAATTTTAAAAATAAATCACTTTATATGAGTACTGATGAATTTTTATGGTACATATACATAGAAACTGGTTATTATGCATATGTAGGAGCACTACCAGCAGGAACACAAAGACAAGCTAATTTAAAGGTATTATTTGAAAGAGCTAAGCAATTTGAATCAACAAGCTTTAAAGGGATTTTCAATTTTATAAACTTTGTAAAGAAATTAAAGAGATCGAACTCTGATATGGGAAGTGCTAAAACATTAGGAGAAAATGCAAATGTAGTAAGAATCATGAGTATACATAAGAGCAAAGGGCTAGAGTTTCCTATAGTTATATGTGCAGGAATGGGTAAAAATTTCAATACTCAAGATTTTAGAAAAGACATTCTATATCACCATAGGTTAGGGTTTGGCCCTCAGCTAGTAGATTATGAGAGAAGAATATCATATCCTAGTATAGCGAAAGAAGCATTAAAAACAACTATAAACATGGAAAACTTATCAGAAGAAATGAGAGTTTTATATGTTGCATTTACACGACCTAAAGAGAAGTTAATCATAACAGGTTCGGTAAGAGATATAGAGAGCAGCATAAAAAAATGGTCTGAAGATCTAGATAATGAGGGACCTGTTTCAGAATATCAAATTTTAAAAGGGAAGAACTTTTTAGATTGGATAATGCCTGCAGTTATAAAGCATAAAGATTTAGATAAACTACGCAGTATAATTGAATTAGATGCTAATTACCTAAATAATCATGAATCAAATTGGGAAACTAGAATATGGGAAAGATCAGATATATTAATAGAAAAGACTGCTAATGATGAAGAGGAAAGTATAGATATAATTTTATCTAATTTAGATATTAGCGAAAATAAAAGTGAATTCTATGAAGATATTAAATATAAGCTAGACTATAAATATCCATTCATGGAATCTGTTAATAGAGCAGGAACTATATCTGTTACTGAAATCAAACGATTAGAAAATAAAGAAGAAATTGATTATAGTGCTCAAGAATTAATTGAAAAGCAAACTGAAATAAAAACTCCATTATTTATACAAGAAGATGTAAGTAAGAATAAATTAACTGGAGCTCAAAAAGGTACTATAATGCATTTATTCATGCAGATTGTTGATTTAACTAAAGTAAGCAATTTAAATAAAATTAATGAAGAAATTAATTTAGCTGTAAAAAAGAAAGTATTAACACAAACTCAGGCAGATACTATAAATCCATATAAAGTATTAAAGTTTTTTAAATCTAATTTAGGAAAGAGAATGTTAAGTTCTTATTATTTAAAAAGAGAACAAGCTTTCTATTTACAAATAAGCATGAGTGATATATTCAAAAATGATGATAGAGTAGAAATTATAGAAAATGAAGATAAACTTATGGTAAGAGGGATAATAGATGCTTACTTTGAAGAAAATGATGAACTTGTTATAGTAGATTATAAAACTGACTTTGTAAATGAAGAAAATAAAGATAGTATTACAGAAAAATATACTAAACAGCTTGAAATATACAGTAGGGCGTTGAGTACATTAACAGGCAAGAAAGTTAAAGAAGCATATATATACTTATTTGGAACTGAGGAAGAAGTTTTATATAAGTTTGATTAATAAAAAAGGTGCGATGTTTATTAAATACCATCGCACCTTTTTTATTAGGGGAGAGATATAAAATTATATTTTTCGTATACTATAATTATTTACAAATTTAAGATTTATATACGGAAAAAATAAAAAATTCGCTTCGCTCATGTCGCCAACGACTTCGTACGTTGCTCAAAAATCTTTTTACGCTCAAAAAATATAAGATTGATATAACTAAGTTTCATAAGTTATCCATAGATTTTTAGTAATCATAATTTTAATAAGCGTAAAAAAATCACCTATACAAGGGGGGTATAGGTGATAATGGGGGGATAAAAATTATTTATTTTCCGATCATATTTTAATTATTAACAACCATTTGATTATTATTCATAGTTATTAAGTTTTTTATTAAGAAAGGATATTAACTTCCTTTCTTAATTTTAATATATTCATAAAAAGAATATTTGTTACTATTTTCAACATAAATTAATAAATTTCTTATTATTTAGTTTTTATATTTAGTTAAATTAAAGTTAGCAGCAAATTCTTCAAATCCAACTCTATCTATATATGCTCCCAAACGCTCTTTGTTATTTGCATTGTCTGAATATAAGTTAACTATATCATCTACCAAATCTAATACTTTTTCATCAGGTATACCCATGACAAGTCTATCTCCTAATCTAGGAATTGTACCACCCTTTCCGCCTACAAAAACAGTCCAGCCTTTTGGAGTACCCATTAATCCAATATCTCTAGTATGATTGTCGGCACAACTATTAGGACATCCACTAACACCTATTTTTAACTTATTTGGTAAATTCATTCCATGATATCTATCATCTAATTTTAAACCTATACTTACTGAGTCCTTAAAACCTCTTTTACAAAAAGATGTTCCAGGACATGTTTTAATACTTCTAACACATAAGCCTATAGCAGCTCCAGGTTTCATACCTAAATCTTGCCATACAGAATCAATATCATTCTCTTCAAGTCCAACTAGCGCTATACGTTGAGCAGCTGTTATTTTTATAGCTTGAACATTATACTTATCTGCAACATCAGCAAGTTTTCTAAGTTGGTCAGAAGTTATCAAACCAGCAGGAACATGAGGAGCAATTGCATAAGTTTTTTTTATCTCTTTGAAGGACTGCACCTTTATCTAATAAATCTTTCATAATTACCTCCTAAATATGTATTTAAAAATATTATATGGATATATATAAAAAATATAAGATATATGATATTTTTTAATTTAATGAACAATATATATAAGTGAAGGTTGTTATTTATATTAATGAATGAGCTTATCCTTTATGTAAGTTTTTCCTGGTGAAATTTCCAAATTTTAAAATACTATGATATAATTATTGTAATAAATAAAAAGTATAAATTTAGGAGTGTGGTAAAGATTGGATTCGACCGGTGGTAATACTATTATTCAAATAGTGATGCTAGTAATTTTACTAATAGGATCAGGTTTCTTTTCAGCATCAGAAACAGCTCTGATGTCTCTTAGTAGAATTAGAATTAGACATATGCAAGAAGAAGGAGTAAAGGGAGCAAAATTAGTTGGGAAATTAACTGAAGATTCAGGTAAACTTTTAAGTTCAATATTAGTAGGGAACAATGTTGTTAATATAGCGGCAACATCTATATCAACATCATTATTTATAACTTTACTAGGAACACAGGGGGTTGCTGTAGCAACTGCGTTTATGACTATATTAGTTTTAATTTTTGGAGAGATAACACCAAAGACAATAGCAGCTAATAACTCAGAGAAAATAGCTATATTAGTTTCAAAACCCATAAAAATAATTATATTAATTTTAACGCCAGTAGTATGGGTATTTAACATAATTACAAATATAATTTTTAAATTATTTGGAATTAAGTCTAAATCAGGTCAACCATACATAACAGAAGAAGAATTAAGAACTATGGTAAATGTAAGTCAAGAAGAAGGCGTTTTAGAAATAGAAGAGAGACAAATAATAAACAATGTATTTCAATTTGGGGATATGCAGGCTAAAGAAGCTATGGTTCAAAGACTTGATATGGTGTGTATAAATGCAGACGATGGATACAAGGAAATAATAAGCTTATTCAAAGAAGAACAATTTAGTAGAATGCCTGTATATGAAGAGTCTGCAGATGATATAATTGGAATAGTTAATATAAAAGATATTATATTTTTAGATGAAGATGAAATAGCTAAATTTGATATAAGAAATTATGTAAGAGAAGCATTTTTTACTTACGAATTCAAAAAGATAACAGAGTTACTTGAAGAAATGAAAAAAGATAAAAGTCAAATGGCCATAGTTGTGGATGAATATGGTGGGACTGCAGGACTTATAACAATAGAAGACTTAGTAGAAGAAATTGTTGGTGAAATAGAAGATGAGTACGACGAAGATGAATCGGATATTGAAGTAATAAAAGAAGATGAATATATAATAGATGGTAGTAAAAAATCTCAGAGGTAAATGAACTTATAGGAACAAATTTAGAGTCAGAAGAATTTGATTCTATTGGTGGGTTTATAATTGGACACTTAAAAAGACTTCCAGAGGAACACGAAGTTATTGAAGTTGAGGGTGTTAAACTTTGTATAGAAAGTTTAGATAAAAATAGAATAAAGAAAATAAGAGTATTTACATAAGGTGCTATTTAGGCACCTTATTTTTATATATAAAGAATTTATATACAAATTTAACAATTTATTACAAAGGCTTTATTTGATAAATTTCAAAGAAAGTATTATAATTAAAACGTATTCATTTAATTACAATAGGGTGGATTAAAGAAACGAATTAGAATATATGGAGGGACTTTAAAGTGAAAGAAAAAGTACTTGAAAGATTTTTAAAATATGTGGCATTTGATACAACTGCAGACCCAAAAAACTCAAATTGTCCATCAAGCGAAGGACAAAGAGTATTCGCTAAATATTTAGTTGAAGAATTAAAAGGATTAGGGCTTGAAGATGCAAATGTTGATGAAAATAGCTATGTAATGGCTACATTAAAAGGGAATGTAGAAGGAGTTCCTACTATAGGATTTATATCTCACTTAGATACAGCTCCAGATGTAACTGGAAAAGATGTAAAGCCTAGAATAATAGAAAACTATGATGGAAAAGATATAGTTTTAAATGAAGAATTAAATGTAGTTACATCAACTAAAGATTATCCAGAAATGAAAACTTTAGCTGGACAAGATATAATAGTTACAGATGGTACTACTTTACTAGGAGCAGATGATAAAGCTGGGATAGCTGAAATTGTAACTGCAATAGAATACTTAGTAAATAATCCAGAAATAAAACACGGGGATATAAAAATAGGATTTACTCCAGATGAAGAAGTAGGTAGAGGAGCAGATTTATTTGAAGTTGAAAAATTTGGAGCAAAATATGCATACACTATAGATGGTGGTATACTTGGAGAGCTTCAATATGAAAACTTCAATGCAGCTGCAGCCACTATAACTATACAAGGTAGAAATGTACATCCAGGTAGTGCAAAAAATAAATTAGTTAATGCATTACATATAGCAGCAGAAATATCTGAGATGTTCCCTGCTAGCGAAAGACCAGAAACTACTGAAGGATATGAAGGTTTCTATCATTAAATGATATAAATGGTAATGTTGAAAGTGCTACTATGATATATATAATAAGAGATCATGATAAAGCTAAGTTTGAAGAAAGAAAAGCATTCATGACATCTGCAATAGAGAAAATAAACGAGAAGTATGAAGGAAGAGTAAAATTAGATTTAAATGACCAATACTACAATATGAAAGAAAAAGTAGAACCAGTTAAATTTGTAGTAGATATAGTTGAAGAAGCTATGAAAGAAACTGAAATAGCACCTTTAATAGTACCTATAAGAGGTGGAACTGATGGAGCTAGATTATCATTCATGGGATTACCTTGTCCAAACATATTTACTGGAGGATTAAACTTCCACAGTAAAAATGAATGTATATCAGTTCAAGCTATGGAAAAAGGAGCTAACTTAATAGTTAAGATAGCTGAAAAATACACTGAAGTAAAATAATAAACAATTAATAGAAATGAACTCTATAATAGCATAGAGTTCATTTTTTATTTATTATAAATTTATAATTTCATTTGAATTTATATCAATTAGATTTATATCTAAATCTAATTCATGAGAACTTTCTAGCATATCTATAATTGCAACTGAATGAGAACCATCTTTTGGAATAGAAGTACTTCCAGGATTTATAACTATAAGATTTTCATCAATAAAAAGTTCTTTTACATGAGTATGGCCAAGTATTAAAATATCAGCACCCATAGATTTTGCCTTTTTTATAGTTTCTTCTTTAGAATCTACATATCCATGATTTATTAATATTCTAGCTTCTCCAAACTGACTTAAAACATAAGGTCCTTGTATAGGATGGTTTATAACCATTTGGTCTACATCTGCATCACAATTCCCGCGAGCTATAAGTATATTATCTAATTCATTTATTTTAGATATAACACCCTTAGGGTTGTATCCATCAGGTAAATCATTTCTAGGACCATGGTATAAAACATCTCCAGCATGAAGTATAATATCACATTCAGATAAAGTATCTAAAGCTTTTTCAAAATAAAGTAAGCTACCATGTGTATCGCTCATTACGCCTATTTTCATAAAATTAACCTCCTAAATATTATAAAAATTTTTCAGAGACTCTGCTCCAAAATTCATAGTTATCGAGTCTAACTAATTTAACAAATACGTCTGATGTAGTAATTGATATGCTTGTTATTCTTTCGAATCTATGCTCGACGCCATCAACGACTATTAATAAAGCATCCTCAAATCTATACTCTGGCAAAATTCCAATTAATGCATCATGAGGAAATATAATACTAGAAGTAAAGCACCTATATGCATTAGTATTTATAGGGTGTAGAGGAGTTAATTGCATAAGTTTTAAGCTAGGATCAACTATACTACCACCAGCAGCATAGTTATAAGCTGTTGAACCAGTTGGTGTAGAAATTAATAGCCCATCTCCACTAAAGTTTTGAATATCTTTATTATTGACATTTAAGTTAAGATGTATAGTTCTAGATTTATCTCCTTTTATGACAACATCATTGACCGCAAACATATCTATACAGCTTCCTTTTGTACATATAGTTGCTTGTACAAGAGGTATATCTTGTAGTATAAAGTTACCTTTTTTATAATCATCAATAAATTTATCAATAAAATTAGGATATACATCAGTAAAAAAACCTAGATGACCAGTATTTATACCTAAAATAGGTATTTCAGGAAAATCGAAGTCATGAACAGTTTTTAAAAAAGAACCATCACCACCAATTGATATTATAAGATCAGCAGCACTATCAAAATTATAGCTTACATTAAAGCCAGCACAAATTAGTTTTTCAGTTAGTACATCTCTTGTTTTAATAGATAGATCTAATGAATTTGAGTTTATTATTATCGTTCTTTTCATATCCCCACCTCTTTACATTTGTATTATAACATAATTTAAAAATTAATTGATAACTTAGTAAAATATGTAATGGATAAATAAAAAGTCTTATCTATTCTGCAAAAATAGTATAAAATAGATAATGTTATTATAATTGAAAGTAGGTGTAAATTTGTTCAAAAAAGAAGAACAAAGATATGATGTTATATCTTACACAAGTGAGGAAAATGCAACTTTAAAAGAAATATTATTAGATAAGTTGAACTTCTCAGTAAGATCTTTATCAAAAATGAAAAGAAACCAAAGTGTTTTAGTAAATGGTACGTTTAAAAAGCCAAGTACTACTATAGAAAAAGGTGACCTAATAGAGGTTAAAATAGAAGAAGATATGGCAAATTTTATGCCTCAAGATTTAAATTTGGAAGTAATTTATGATGATTTTGACTTAATAATGGTGAATAAGCCTCCATTTATAGTTGTACACCCAACAAAGAGTCACAATATAAATACAATTGCAAATGGAATTACAGATTATATAATTAAACGAAATGAAAAAGTTAAAATAAGATTTGTAAACAGATTAGATATGAATACATCAGGATTAGTAATAGTAGCTAAAAATGCATATGCTCATTATAATTTATCTAAAGATATGAGTGATGATAAGGTAATAAAAAAATATATAACCATTGTAAAGGGAATTGTAAAAGATGATTTTGGGACTATAAATGAGCCTATATATAAACCTGGTGAAGATAGTATAAAAAGAGTCATTGATGATAGAGGGCAAGAATCAGTGACTCATTATAAAGTTTTAGAAAGATTAAATGATGCCACTGTACTAGAAATTAAACTAGAAACGGGTAGAACTCATCAAATAAGAGTTCATATGAGCCATATTGGTCATGGTATAATTGGAGATGAGCTATATGGATATGTAGATGAAGAATTAATAAATAGACAAGCTTTACACGCTTATAGTCTAGAGTTTAATCAGCCAAGAACAAAAGAAAGTTTAAAATTCAAAGCGGAAATTCCACAAGATATGAAAGAGTTAATAGAAAAATTAAGATAGAGGTGAAATTATGATAATACATAAGTTTATAGTACATGTACTAGATAAAAATAGTGAAGTTCCTATATTAAATGATTTTGAGGGTAAAATTAGTCAAGAAGTTGATAAATTTTTCCAAAAAATAATCAAAAGGGTTAGTAAAGATGATGATTTAAGAAAAGGTATATTTAAAGATTACGAAAACAACATAGTTAAAAATTGTTGTGAGCAAATAATATATGATGAAAATACATTTCTAGAAAATTCAAAAGAGATAGCTGCATATTTATTTGATACAATGAAAATAAATGCAGAGTTAGAGTCATGTGATTTAGCTATATGCTTATATACTGTGAAAGATGAAAAGTATGTAGGTATATTAAAATTAGATTACAAAAGATTATATACTCATTCTATAGAGTTTGTAGATGATAAATTCAATATACAAATGGTTCCAAATGAAATAGGAATACCAGAGACACAAAGACAAAAGCAATGTGCAATAGTAGGCTTAACAGGAATGAATGATGAATATCACTTAAGACTTTTAGATAAGGATGCAGAAAAGGAAGAGTTAGAATCTAAATTTATAAGTGAATTTTTAAATGCTGAGAAAATTGTTGATGATAAACATAAAACTAAGGTATTTAAAAATAGTGCAGAAACGTGGATAACTAATGCACTAGCTAATGATATAAAACAAGCAGAAGACGTAAGAAGTGTATTAAACTATACTTTAAAAGAAAAAGAAGAAATAGATTTAAATGATTTTGTAGAAAAAACAATTGATAATACAGATTTAAAAGAAAGCTTTAAAGAGCATATGGAAGATAAAGGTTTAGAAGAATCTTTTAGTATTGATAAGCAGTGGGTAGAAAAAAATTAAAGAAAAGAAGTATAAAGACTGATACTGGATTTGATGTAAGAGGGGAACTAAGTAATTTTGAAGATCCGATGAAATATAGTATAAAACAAAATCCAGATGGAAGTATTGATATAACGATAAAAAATGTTAAGTTTTATGAGGAAAATAAGTAAAAAACCGAGTTTAAAAACTCGGCTTTTTTTATTTATGCTCTTCTATAAAAGAGCAAATATCACCTATACAAGTGAATTTTTCAGCAGCTTCATCAGGAATTTCTATTCCAAATTCATCTTCTAAAGCCATTATAACTTCAACAGCATCTAAAGAATCAGCCTCCAAATCTTCAGTTAAAGATGTATTTAAAGTGATACTATCTAGATTATCAATACCTAGTTGATCAGCGATTATTTCCCTAACTCTTTCAAACATGATAAACCTCCTAATAAATAAATTCATAATTTAATTGTAGTTTAATATAAGAAGTGAAATTTTTCAATATTAAATTATATAAATTTTAGAATAATATAGTAAAACAAGCATATATATTTTATAAAGAAAACATAGGAGGAATGATTATGAAATATATAGGTTTATTAGCATCATCTGTATGCGTTGTAGTTGTGTTACTAATAAACTCATATTACAGTATCATAAACTTAGATATCCAAAAGATAAGTTCGTATGTAGTAGAAAGTAATATGATTCTAGAAGATATTATAACTAAAGAAGAGCGTGATTTAAAAGATAATAAAGAGTACATAGATAGACTTCAAAATTTAAAAAAATGTATAGAGGACACAAAGACATCTTTTTTACAAGTAAATATAAGGATTATAGAATTAAATCAGTAGAAAATATGATTGAAAGTATATCTAATGATAAGAAAAATAATGAACATTTAAATATGGTGAAAAAATATAATGAACTATCAGAAAAAGAGCTGGATAGTATATTAGAGAAAAATTTTTTCGAAGTAACATACTTATATACCCTAGCATATGAATAATTAAGAGAAACTATAGGTTTCTCAACATTGAAAAGGGGGTAACCATATGTCAAAACTAGATAACCTTTTAAGAAGTTTTGGATGTGGATGCAATTCATCCTTTGGAGGTTCAAGTTTATTAATAATAGCTGTTGTTGTATTCTTATTATTATGTACTGACCTACTTGACAACTTTTTCTGCGATGATAATTCATGGATATGGATAATACTTGTAATACTTTTATTATTCAATTTTGATGATGGATGTTGCTAAAAGAAGCTCCGATGGGAGCTTTTTTTAATTACTAAATATATAAAAAGAAATTTATATAAATAAAATTGTATAGTAACCGTTTTTTTAATTCCCATAGTATAAATTAAGTGCATAATACATTTGAGAAAAGACTTCTGAAACTTTAATATGGGTTAGCTAAAAGGGGATAAAATTTTAGCAATCCAAAAAACAGGGGGTATATATGGGCAGTTTAAGTAGAATATTTGGATCAGGTGGATTCTTTAGTGGAGGCGCATGGTGGATAATAGTATTATTCTTCCTATTTTTAGCTTTCCAAGAATGTTGGGCAGAGATATGCATAACTGACTGGATTCCATTTTTAATATTACTTCTTATTGTTTGTTCATGTGGAATGGATGGATGCGGAGAGGACTTCGACTGTGGTTGTTAATTAAAAGGGGGGAAGGCTACCTATATTAGGTAGCCTTTTTAGTATTTAAAGCAATTAAAAAAATACTAGTAAAAAATTATAAAATTATTATCAAAAAGTAAAGCCTATGCATAGTATATGTTAAGAGCGAAAGCTCAAATAATTAATCAGCAACAGGAGGTAACACAATGTTAGATAGACTATTTGGTGAAGATGGATGTTTTGGAGGAGCATGGTGGATAATCGTACTATTCTTCTTATTCTTAGCATTTGGTGACTGCTGGGAAGAACTAGATATATGTGCATGGATACCATTCTTAATAGTTTTATTAATATTATGTAGTTGTGGTGGATGCTTCTAACTTACACGAAACAAAATAGACAACATTAAAAATAGACAACAGGAGGTAACAAAATGTTAGACAGATTATTTGGAAATGAAGACTTTGGATGTGGATGGATAATAATAGTATTATTCTTCTTATTTTTAGCATTTGGTGATTGTTGGGAAGAATTAGACATATGTGCATGGATACCATTCTTAATAGTTTTATTAATATTATGCTGTTGTGGAGATTTCTTCTAATAATCAACTAAAACAACAAATATACAAAGATAAAAAATAAAAGTAACCAATATAAAGATAAATTCATATTATATAAAATAGCTAGCTAATAAAAATTAACTAGCGATATAACTAAATGAGTTCAATTAGGAGGTAAAATTATGTTAGACAGATTTTTCGGCGGTGAATGTGGAGGTTTCGGCGGAGGAGCATGGTGGATAATAGTATTATTCTTCCTATTCTTAGCATTTGGAGAAACTTGGGCAGAGATAGACGTATGTGCATGGATACCATTCTTAATATTATTATTAATAACTTGTTCATGTGCAGGATTCTTTGAAAATGATGGATGTGGATGCTAATAATTCTTGAGTAATCAAATACAAAAATAACACGCCAGTAATTAACTGGCGTGTTATTTTTTGTCGAAATATATTTAAATTGTTTAAAAGTTATGATAAAATTAATTTTTACAAAGACTTAAGAATAGATTTCATAAAATATAGTAAAAATTAAGATAAGGAGGAATGCTAAATGAAAACTAATGTAACAATAAAAGATGTAGCTAAAAAAGCGGGCGTTTCTATATCTACAGTATCTAGAGTAATAAATGATTCAAAACCAGTTACGGATGAAGTTAAACAAAAAGTATTAGACGTAATAAAAGAGACTGGTTATGTTCCAAATCCGTTGGCTAGAAGTTTAGTGACAAAGAAAAGTCAGTTAATAGGAGTTATCGTACCAGAGGTTTCAGATTCTTTTGTAAGTGAACTGGTAAACGGTATAGAGGAAGTTGCTAAAATGTATGATTATGACATATTATTAGCAAATACATACTCTGATAAAGAACAAGAATTAAAGAGCTTAAATTTATTAAGAGCTAAACAGGTAGAAGGTATCGTTATGATGTCTTGGAAAGTAGATGAAGAGCATTTAGAGTATATACAAAATTGTAGAATGCCTGCTGTATATGTAAGTAAAACTGCTAGAAACTACGATGTATATTCAGTAAGCATAAGTAATACTGATGCAACATATGATATGACTAAATATCTTATAGATAAGGGTCATAAAAATATATCTTTCATAATGACAAGTGAAGATGACACTGTTTTAGAAGCGGAAAGATATTTAGGATTTGAAAAAGCTATGAATGACAATAACATAGAAATAGACAAATCCCTAGTAAAGAATGCTGGAACTACATATAAGTACGGGTATGATAGCATGAAAGAAATACTAGATGAAGGTAAAAAACCTGATGCTGTATTTGTTACAGGGGATGAAGCAGCTATAGGAGCTCTTAACGCAATATGTGATGCAGGATATAAAGTACCTGAAGACATATCTGTTGCAGGATTTAATGATGCAAAAATAGCAGCTATGTATAGACCTAAATTAACTACAGTACATCAACCATTATATGATATGGGTGCTGTTGCAATAAGAATGGTAATAAAAATGATTGATAAGGAACCTTTAGAAAATAAAAAGGTAGAACTTCCATACAGAATAGTTGAAAGAGAAAGTGTAATAGACAGAAACTAATAAAAAAGCATGTTATCTAAAAGATAATATGCTTTTTTATTTTAATGAATTGTATATTATTTTTATTTATAAATACAAAGTAATATATAAATAAAAAATAATATATAATTAAATGAAAGGACTTTTGAAAAATATGTAGAAGCTATTAAATTACAAGACTAAAACCGTATTTCATAATTTTATTATATATATAGGGGGATTTTTGTATGAATAAAATAATTATAGACGGTAGAGACCTTACTATAGAAGATGTAGTAAATGTATCTCGAAATGGATATAAAGTTGAGTTAGGGGAAGAAGCGTTAAAAAAAGTTAAAGTAGCAAGAGCTTTAGTTGATAAATTTGTAGATGAACAAAAGGTTGTATATGGAATAACTACAGGATTTGGAAAATTTTCAGATGTAACCATATCAAAAGAAGAAACTCATAACTTGCAAAGGAATCTAATTATAAGTCATGCTTGTGGAGTAGGAAAACCTTTTGAAGAAGATATAGTAAGAGCTATAATGCTTTTGAGGGTAAATAATTTATCAAAAGGATACTCTGGTGTAAGGATTGAAACTTTAAATACATTAGTAAACATGCTGAACAATAACGTCTGTCCAGTAATTCCTGAAAAAGGATCACTAGGAGCATCTGGAGACTTAGCTCCTTTATCACATATGGTACTTACTATGATAGGTGAGGGAGAGGCATTTTATGAAGGACAAAAAATTCCATCAGCAGAAGCTATGAAACTCGCTGGAGTAGATGTTTTACCGGAGTTATCATCCAAAGAAGGGTTAGCTCTTATAAATGGAACACAAGTTATGACTGCGGTAGGAGCACTTACAACGTATGATGCAATGAACTTATTAAAGCTTTCGGATGTTGCATTATCGTTAACTATGGAATCGTTAAATGGAATTACATGTGCTATGGATGAAAGAGTACATTTAGTAAGAGCGCATAGAGGGCAAATCAACACTGCAAGAAATATACTAGAAATATTAAATGGAAGTGAGATGACAACAAAACAAGGTGATTTAAGAGTTCAAGATGCATATTCGATTAGATGTTCACCTCAAATCCATGGAGCAAGTAAAGATGCAATTGAATACGTAAAAAATAAAATTAATATAGAAATCAATTCAGTAACGGACAACCCAATAATATTCCCAGAACAAGAAGATGTAATATCAGGTGGAAACTTCCATGGGCAACCAATGGCTTTAAGCTTTGACTTCTTGGGAATAGCTTTATCAGAGATAGCTAACATATCAGAACGAAGACTTGAAAGATTAGTAAACCCAGCTTTAAGTAATGGATTACCAGCATTTTTAACTAAAAATGGTGGAGTTAATTCAGGATTTATGATAGTGCAATATAGTGCAGCATCATTAGTTTCAGAAAATAAAGTATTAGCACATCCAGCTAGTGTAGATTCAATACCATCATCAGCAAATCAAGAAGACCATGTTTCTATGGGAACAATAGCAGCGAGAAAAGCAAAAGAAATAATGGAAAATACAAGAAATGTATTAGCTATGGAGTTATTAGCAGCAGCTCAGGCTATAGATTTAAGAGGTAAAAAGAAATTAGGTGTTGGGACAGATGCCGCATATAATGTTATAAGAAATCATACTAAATTTATAGATGAAGATTTAGTTATGTATAAAGAAATAAATAAATGTGAAGATATTATCAAAGAAAACTTAGTAGTAGAAGCTGTAGAAAAAGCTTTAAACAGTGAGCTTTTAATAAATGAAGAGGTTGCTTTAAGTGAAATATAAAACTGTATAAGGGAGTAGATGTTATGGTTACTTTAGAAAAAGTTATGAATGTTACAAATGAAGAAATTAAAGATGCAATGACTATAAAATTAGATTATATACCAAGTGAAATACCACAATTTATAGATGGGATAAGAAGGGCTCCAAAAAGAGAGGCAAAATTATCTCAATCAGATATAAAATTAGCATTAAACAATGCATTAAGATATATACCAGAAGAATATCATGAAAAATTAGCTCCAGAATTTTTAAATGAATTAATGACTACTGGAAGAATTTATGGATATAGATTTAGACCAGAAGGTAACATAAAAGCAAAAACAATAGATGAATATAAAGGAAAATGTACTGAAGCTAGAGCATTCCAAGTAATGATAGACAATAACTTGGACTTTGATATAGCGTTATATCCATATGAGTTAGTTACTTATGGTGAAACAGGTCAAGTATTCCAAAACTGGATGCAGTACAATTTGATTAAAAAATATTTAGAAGTAATGAATCAAGATCAAACACTAGTAATACAGTCAGGGCATCCTGTAGGATTATTTAAATCTAAACCAGATGCACCTAGAGTAATAATAAGTAATGGTTTAATGATAGGAATGTTTGATAATCAAGAGGAATGGAAAAGAGCAGCAGCTATAGGTGTATCTAATTATGGTCAAATGACAGCTGGAGGATGGATGTATATAGGCCCACAAGGTATAGTTCATGGTACTTACTCAACATTATTAAATGCTGGAAGATTAATACTTGGAATACCAGAAAAAGATGATTTAGCTGGAAAGCTATTTGTAACTTCAGGACTTGGAGGAATGAGTGGAGCTCAAGGAAAAGCTGTAGAAATCGCTGGAGGAGTAGGTATAATAGCTGAAGTTGATTATTCAAGAATAGAAACTAGATACACTCAAGGATGGGTAAGTAAAGTTGCTAAAACATGTGAAGAGGCATTTATGTTAGCTAAAGAATGTATAGATAAAAAAGAAGCTTGTGCAATAGCTTATAATGGGAACATAGTGGACTTATTAGAATATGCAGTAGAAAAAGATATACATATAGATTTATTATCAGATCAAACATCTTGTCATGCCGTTTATGATGGAGGCTATTGTCCTCAAGGTATAACTTTTGAAGAAAGAACAAAACTTTTAGCTAAGGATAAAGATAAGTTTGTACAATTAGTAGATGAAACTCTAAAGGCTCACTTTAAAGTTATTCAAAAATTAACAAATAAAGGAAGTTATTTCTTTGATTACGGAAATAGTTTTATGAAAGCTATTTATGATGCTGGATGCCAAGAGATATCTAAAAATGGAGTAGATGAAAAAGATGGATTTATATTCCCATCATATGTTGAAGATATATTAGGGCCTCAACTTTTTGACTATGGATATGGTCCATTTAGATGGGTATGTTTAAGTGGTAAAAAAGAAGATTTAATAAAAACTGATAAGGCGGCTATGGACTGTATAGACCCGAACAGGAGATATCAAGATAGAGATAACTGGATATGGATAAGAGATGCTGAAAAAATGGTTTAGTTGTAGGATCTCAGGCTAGAATACTTTATCAAGATGCTATGGGAAGAACTAATATAGCTCTTAAGTTCAATGAAATGGTAAGAAAAGGAGAGATAGGACCTGTTATGCTAGGTAGAGACCATCATGATGTGTCAGGAACAGATTCTCCATTTAGAGAAACATCTAACATAAAAGATGGAAGTAATATAATGGCAGATATGGCTACTCATTGCTTTGCGGGTAATGCAGCTAGAGGAATGAGTTTAATAGCTCTACATAATGGTGGTGGAGTAGGAATAGGAAAATCTATAAATGGTGGATTTGGAATGGTTCTTGATGGATCTCATAGAGTAGATGAAATATTAAGAACAGCTATGCCTTGGGATGTTATGGGAGGAGTTGCTAGACGTGCTTGGGCTAGAAATGAAAATTCTATAACAACGGTTATGGAATACAACAAAATGTGTTATGGTCAAGACCATATAACACTACCATATATAGTAGATGAAGATTTAATAAATCAGGTTATAGAGGCAAGTAAATAATAAGGTTAAAATTTTAAGTTACTGCGCTTATTGCGCTAGCGTAGTAACTTAAAATTTATATATAACATAACTATTAAAATTAGAATATAGGGGGAGAATTAATATGGCTATAGTGCAATGTGTACCTAATTTTAGTGAAGGTAGGGATTTAGAAAAAATTGAAAAGATAGTATCACCACTTAGAGGAAAAGAGGGCGTTAAGCTTTTAAACTATGAAGCAGACAAGGATTACAATAGAGTAGTAGTTACTGTTATAGGTGAGCCTAAGGCAGTTAAAAATGCAGTGTTAGAGTCTATAGGAGTAGCTAAAGATGTAATAGATATGAATACTCATAAAGGACAACATTCTAGATTTGGAGCTACAGATGTTTGCCCATTTATACCTATAAAAGGTATGACAATGGATGAAGCTGTAGAGCTTGCGAAAGAGTTAGGTGAAGATGTTGCAAGATTATATGATATACCAGTGTTTTTGTATGAATGTGCAGCTTCAAAACCTGAAAGGGAAAATCTAGCTAAGGTAAGAAAAGGAGAGTATGAAGGATTAGATGCTAAGTTTGAAGATTCTAATTGGGCACCTGATTTTGGACAAGCTAAAAAGCATCCCAATGCAGGTGCTATAGCTATAGGAGCTAGAAAACCTTTAATAGCTTATAATATAAACTTAGATACTCCAAATATAGATATAGCATCAAGCATAGCAAAAACTATAAGACACTCAAGTGGAGGATATAGATTTATAAAAGCTGGTCCTGTAGAGATACCAGAAAGAGGAATAACTCAGGTTACTATGAATTTAACTGATTATTCTAAAACTGCTATGTATAGAGCTTTTGAAGCTGTAAAAATGGAAGCTAAAAGATATGGGGTTAATGTAATGGGAAGTGAAATAGTAGGGCTTTGTCCTATGGAAGCTTTAGTTGACTGTGCTTCTTATTATTTAGGACTTGAAAATTTCTCTTTAGATAAAGTTCTAGAGACTAGTTTAATGGAGTAGAATATATGGTTGCGGATATAATTATTAAAAATATAGGAAAACTAGCTACTATGAAAGGTAATGAGCCTTTTATAGGAAAAGCGATGAATGATATAGAAATAATAGAAAATGCATATGTTGCGATAAAAGATGGTAGATTTTGTGATATAGGAATAGATGATGGTTATAAACATCTAATAAATCAAAATACAGAAATTAAAGATGCAGAAGGAAAACTAGTAACTCCAGGGCTTATAGATGCACACACACATCTAGTTCATGGAGGAAGTAGAGAGAATGAATTTGCAAAAAAACTTGCAGGAGTGCCTTATTTAGAAATATTAAAAAGTGGAGGAGGAATATTAAGTACAGTAAAAAGCACTAAAAGTTCTACATTTAAAGAACTATATGAAAAAGCATATAAAAGCTTAGATAGAATGTTAGAGTTTGGGGTAACTACGGTAGAAGCAAAAAGTGGATATGGGTTAGAAATAGGTACAGAAATAAAACAATTAGAGGTAGCTAAAGCTTTAGGCGAAAAACATCCTATAGATTTAGTTAGTACGTTTTTGGGTGCTCACGCGATTCCTGTTGAATATAAAAAAAATCCAGATGAATTTGTGGATATTTTGATAAATGAAATGATGCCAAAAGTTAAGGAGCTAGATTTGGCTGAATTTTGCGATGTATTTTGCGAGGATGAAGTATTTGATATAAAACAGACTAGAAAAATATTTAAAAGAGCAAACGAACTAGGGTACAAGTTAAAAATACACGCGGATGAAATAGTTTCTTTAGGTGGAGCTGAACTTTCAGCTGAAATGGGATGTATATCAGCTGATCACTTAATGGCAGCTAGTGATAATGGGATAATGTTAATGGCTGATAAAGGTGTTATTGCCAATATCCTTCCAGGTACATCTTTTAACCTAAACAAAAATTATGCTGATGCTAGAAAAATGATAAACTCTGGAGTTGCAGTGTCTTTATCTAGCGATTATAATCCAGGAAGTTGTCCTAGTGAAAATCTTCAGTTTGTAATGCAGTTAGGTTGTCTAGGGCTTAAAATGACTCCTAATGAGGTTTTAAGTGGTGTTACAATAAATGCTGCATGTGCAATAGATAGACAAAGTGAAATTGGATCAATTGAAATAGGAAAAAAAGCTGATTTAGTAATATTTGACGCTCCAAATATAGAGTACTTAATGTATCATTTTGGTATAAACCATACACATTGTGTATATAAAAATGGAGAGCTTGTTGTGAATAATAAACAAATACTAAATAAAGAAACTGAGAGCATTTTAAGTTAGTTATTAGTAAAAATCTTTAAGGGAGGATTTTAATATGAAATTAGTTGAAATGACGGTAGAAGATTTTTCAAAAGAAGTAGATTCAAACTCTCCTGCGCCAGGTGGAGGTTCAGTTTCAGCACTAGCATCAAATATAGGTGTAAGTTTAGCTAGGATGATGGCAAACTTAAGTTTTGGAAAGAAAAAATATGAGAGTTTGGATGAAGAGATAAGAAAAGAATTTACAGAAAGATTTAATAAGCTAGGAGATATAAGAGAAGAATTATTAATGTTAGTAGACAAAGATACTGAATCATTTGATGCATATATGAAAGCATTAAAAATGCCTAAAGAAACAGACGAAGAAAAAATGGTTAGAAAAGAATCTATAAAACGTGCAACTGAATTTTCTATAGAGGTACCTTTTAAAACGGCATCGATATCTTTAGAATCTCTAGAACTGTTAAGTTTTATGGCTAAGTATGGAAATCAAAATGCAATTACAGATATAGGAGTAGGAACGCTTCTTATATACACAGGTATAGAAGGTGCTATACTTAATGTTAAAGTGAATCTACTTGGATTAGATGATGAGGCTATGATAAGTGAGTATACTAAAAATTGTAATAGTATATTAAATAAAGCTTGTGAGATTAAAGATGAGATACTTGGAAATATACATAATGATCTAAATCCAATTAAAAGCGTAAAAAATGTAACCTAATATAGGTTACATTTTTTACTTATATATTTATTCGTCTTGTTTTTTACTTTTTTTACAATTTTTTTAACTTTTTTACTTGGAGAGCTTTCTTCAGTTGTTTTTCAGATTTACCAGACTTACCAGATTTAGATTTTTTCTTGCTATCAGATTTGTTTGAATTAGAATTCTTAGAATTCTTAGAGTTTTTAGAATCTTTACTTGGTTGGTCTGAAGACTTAGATTTTTCAATTTTTTACTATTTATCTTATCTTGAGCTTCAGCAGCAGAAATTTTAGTCATTATGCTATCTATTTTTTCTTTGATTATCATCTAAAAAAGTTTTAAACTTTTCAACAACCTCTTCTTTTCCTTGAAGAGTTTGCCTATTTTAATAAGTTCATCCATAAGTTCATCTTCTGATTTATCTTTATATCCATCTGCTATTTCTTCGATTTTGCCTTTATCAATATTTTTTCCTTTGCGAATTTTCCATAGCTTCTTTATCTATTTTTTCATAAAAGCACCTCTTTCAATAATATATATTTGATTATGTTCATATTATTTATATATAGAAGTATCTAATAAATTATGATTAATAATATGAAAAATAAAAAATACCTATAAATAATATATATGCGAATTTATAAAAAAAGTAACAATAATAGTAAATAAAACATAGTTTATATATTAGGAGTAGTATATAGTAAGGGGTGACAAAGGTGAACAGTTTACTATTTATATTAGGGATGGTAGCTTTAAGTAATGGAAGTATATCATTGTCAGACAATAAAACTGGTAGTTTAGATATAAATCAAGAAATGGCAAGTATGAGGTCAAAATTAAATAAGAAAAATAATAAAATCAAATTAAAAAACAAATTAAGACCCAAAAATATTGAAGATGAAGAAATAGACATAGAAGAAGATGAAGATGATTTTGTTGATGAATCTGATTATATAGATCCAGTAGCTAGTTTTAACATAAATGATCTTGATAAAGGAATGAAAATGTTAGAATTAAGTGATGATGATTTAGATAGAGGGTTGGAAATAATAACTAGAACTAAAAAATATATGGATAAAGATGAAAGAAAAGTATTAATAAAAATAGAGAGCGTTTTAGATTTAGTAAGAGGAATAAAAAAACTTAGTAGTGTTGATTTGGTTGATAATGAAGATGAATCAGATTTCTTTAGAAGCATGGAAGAAGAAGATAAAAAAATATGATGATTAAAGAAATAATAGAAGTTTTCCAGAAAGCAAAAAAGAATCTGTAGAGAGAGCCATAGATATGAAAAAGAAAATTGAGCTATTTGCAGAACTGTTCTTACCTGATGATATAGGAGAAGAAAATAGTTCTGGATTTAGTTTAAGTTCATTAGCTAGCATAAATAATATAGGCAGTTTAAATAACTTGAAACTTTTAGGAAATCTTTTAAGAAGTGATAATAAACAGAGCAATTATACAAAAAATAATAAATATGATTATATAAATAAAGAAGAAAATGAGGAAGAAGAGGAAGAAAATGATTTTGAAGATCTATTAGATGAAGATGAAAACTATGAAACAGATGACTATATAGACTATGATTATGTAAGGATAGATAAATAAAAGTAGAAAAAGAACGAAAAATTTATAAATTTGCTAACGAAAAATGCTTTTAAAAATTTGAAATTTATTATATAATAAAAATATGAAATCCTGGGGCATGCGACAGTGCCTATTTAAATTCAACCGACAAAGTTTGAACGGGAGTATGAGTTTAGCGGTGGATAAAATGCCCCTTCATAATTATGGGGGACTTTAAAAACTGCTAGTAGTACACCCACCTGGGAGATTCTCGGGTATGAATTTAAAGGGCCATCGGTGTTTCGGGGTAAAAAAGTATTGTGATTTTCACAATACTTTTTTTATTATTATTAATTGTAGAAGTTACCTAATATTCCAAATGGGTCTTTACTTACAAAAACATTAGTAGATATATAATCCTTATCAGGCATATAATTAGATTTGAAACAAGCTCTTATAAACTTATCATTTATGCTAAATTCATCCTCATATGATTCACTCCAATTACACCCTAAATCATCAGAATAGGAAGTATATAAAATATTTTTATAAACATAAGATATGAATATTGAAGAGTTATATTTTAATATAGATGGATATAAATATAAAGATCCATCTGTTATGAATTTATTAACATTTTCATCAAATGAATTGTTATTTAGATATCCATTTAAGTATTTAATATTATATTTAAATTCATTGCTTTCACAAAATGTTATGTGATAGAAGTTAAGTTTATCTTTTAGAACAGATAAATAAATTTTATTTTCTAAAGAATTAGTTATACATATTGGATCATTCCAACTTAGGTTACTTAAATTAAAACTGCTGCAATAAACCTGTGGAAATTCATCATTCTCCTTGAAATAAAAAATTGTTGGAACTTTTTCATTAAAATAAATTGTAAAATTATCCAATACAGGCAAGTTTATAAAATCAACTTTATTTTCAAACCATTGTTTACCATTATTATAATGGTGGAATAAGATAGTAGTGGCACAATCTTTGTTAGTTAGATAGTAAAATATATGTATTGTATTATTTATAAATTTTATGCATGGAAACGTAATAGTATAATTTTCATAGTCATAATCTATTGTATGTAGAGTTAAAAATTTACTACTATCATTATTTAGTTTTAAAATGTTTATTTTAAAATCTGAAAAAATTCCATATACATTGTCATTTGAATCTATATCAAAATAATAACTAGAAAAATCAATAGGAACAAGTGTTATACTTTCAGAATGAACCATTGAATCGCTATTTTTAAAATATTTATAGCTTAGTCCATTTTCGCTTTTTATAAGTATCATATCTTTATTAGATTTTCTTATAACATATGAACATTCATTAAAAAATCCCATAACTACCTCCTAAAATATATATTCTATAAATATATATTAATTCAGCAGTAAATTATTCTAATAAGAATTAATTAATAAAAGACTAATTAAGTAACAATTAGCAAAATACATGCATATTATTAATTAGGCATAAACAAGAGCCTACATTTTAATAAGACAATCAAAGGGGAGGCCAAAACTGAATGAAGGATTTAATGAGAGCCAAAAAAGTAGTTAACAAAAGAGTAATACAGCCTAATCAGAATATAGATTCAGGAAGAAGCTATATAGAAAGAATGAAATAGAAGAGGAACTAAGAGGATGTAAACCACAATGCCATCCATATATACAATGTGATTGTAATAATGAATGCAATAATGATTGCAATCATCATAATCATAATTGTGGATGTAATCCAGGATGCTGTGATTGCAAAGATGAAGATTGTACAGACAATTGCTTCCCAAACCCTTGTCCAGAAGAGTGTAGTCATCCTTTAGTACCACCTAAATTTTCAACATCACAAGCAGTATTGTATCCAATAGAAACTAACAGAATATATGACACTATAATGTTTAGAGTATTTACAGATGGTAAAATGACGAATGGAGAAGATTTGAACTTTGACTATGAATTAGGTAGTTTACGTGGACCATTACCAAACTCTACTCAAACTAATGCTACAATAGAAAAAGTTTGTATAAATTATACAAGCATAAAAATTAATCCAGGAACAACATCTTTAGAAAATTTAAGCATTGATGAAGTTGATAAACATGGTAAAAAATGTAAATCAGTTTTTGAATACAATGTTTGTGGTCAATTAAATAGATGCTGCAACGATAAGTGTTTGGGACAAAATGTAATGTATAAACAAAAAGGGTTAAATGTGCTAGTTAAAGATTTAGAAATAGAATTAATAGGTAGATTTGGATGTTCTGAGTTTACTGCTATAGCTACACCAGTTGGTAAGTGCCATAAAGGCGATGAATCAAATGATGTAGTATTCTATTTTAATACTTTATCAAGCGACTTAGTAGTTCCAGCAGATGGAAGAGGATTTACGCTAAGACAAGATTTCCAAACTCAATTAACAGTTGATTGTATAGGAAAAGCAATAATAACTCAACACATAGTAAATAACAAACCTTGTTATGAGTTGCAAATTCCTAATGGCATAGACTTAGTATTATGCTTACAAAATATAGTTAGTGTATTAATAGAAGAACAAATAGTAGTTTTAGGTGGACCTACAAGAATAAAACCTAGATTAGTAGATACATTTGGTAATGTTTGTGACTTCTCTCAATTCAATGGAAATTGTGAAGAAAAATATGACCACTGCCATAATGATAATAAGTGCTAATTAAAAAATATATACACTAAGACTTAAAATAAAAAGAGCATTGATAAAATCAATGCTCTTTTTATTTTTAATATTTTATAGTATCACAGTATTTAAATAGAATGTTACTAGTTTTTATATTTGAAAAGTGAGACCAGTCTTTTTTATTATCATTATAAACCATGGATTCTAAGTCTATTTTGTTTTTTGACTTAACGTAGTATGAACATATAATATGGTTATTTGACACGTTAATAGTATAAAGAGGCAATCTACTTTTAAAAGCATTTTTAATATCGAATTCTATAAGTTCATTATTATAAAAGCTATAGTTTAAATGATATATATTATGATAATGTTTGTTTATAGACTTAGAAAAAAACACATTTATAGAGTCATTTAATAAGTACATCGAAAGTTTAGAAACTTTTTTCGAACTAACATTTAATTTAAATGATGATATTAAGTTTAATGAATTATTAGTGTAAGTGTAATAATAAAAGTAGTTTTTTAAGTCGATAAAGCAAATATGAATGTCGTTATAATTATCGATTAGAGCTGAGTATAAATAGACATTATTTGAAATACCTTCAATTTTGTTTGTATAGTTTTTTATGTATAAACAATTATTTTTATTGAAAATAGATACAGCCAAATTCGCATCTTTATTTAGAATAATCATAAAAGTAACCACCTTAGTATAATGATTTTAAAGATTTAAATAAAACATGAGAATTAAATGCAAAAGTTATGATAGGAACTACTGTAAGAATTAATATATAGCCCCATAAGCCCACATCTGGGATTGGAAGTATAAAGTATAGGCAAAGTGTTTGTATAATCATAGAGGTGATTCCTATAACGCTAGCAATAAACTCTTTTCCAATAGAATGAAGAATACCAGAAATAACATGATTTAAACTTAAGAATAAAGGGACTAAGCACATGTATTTTAAATAAAATCCTGCAACCTTATTTTTAAATGTATATAAGCAAATTTTTTCTCCAAATAAATAAAACATTAAAGAACATAGAAATCCCATAACAAGAGTGAGAATTAAAGCAAATAATATTTTGCTTTTTATAGATTTAATATTTTTTCTGCTTACATCCAATGATATGCTAGGTATTATATTTACAACTAACGCAGAAACTAGCATAAATGGAAGATAAACAAAAGGAAATACCATACCTGCAATAGTTCCATAGATTCCTAAAGCTGTCGTATATGTAATTCCGGAAAGGGCTAGCCTAGATGGAATAATCATAGAACTAATAGAATTTAGAACTATATTAGACATACGATTACAGGTAATAGGTATTGACATTCTAACTGTATCATATGAGGATTTCATAAACTCTTTTATATCTATAGTGTACCTATTGTCTATATATGGTTTGCGAGCTAATCCTAGTGTCATGAATGCTAAACTTATACACTCACCTATTGATATACCTATTATTGCAGATAAACAGATCAAAGTTGGATCATTAAAGTTTTTTACTATCAAATAAACAAAAATAATTTTTGAAATTTGTTCTAAAACTTGAGAGATAGCAGGTATATCAACTTGTTTTATTCCATAATAGTATCCTCTGACAATATTTGAAAGTGTTATAGCTATTATTGATGGACAAAGAGCAAGTATAAATATAGAACTATTATTGCTATGTAATAATTTGAGAGATAAAGATTGAGAACTAATTGACACAAACAAAGCAATAATTGATGCTATGAAAAATGATATATATATTGCCGATATAAAAAGTGAATTTGTACTATGTTTATCATTAAATGCTTTTTTTCTTGCAACTAAGCAACTAAGAGCAGTAGGTATACCTGTTGTGGTAAGAGCTATACAAATCATTAAAAAGTTAAATACCATGTGATATATTCCTAAGTGAACTTCGGATAAATTATTTGACAAAAATATCTTATATAAAAAACCTATTATTCTAACTATGAAATTAGATAAAAAAAGTACTAAAGTTGAATATACAAGATTAGGAATCTTCAAATATATCACCTCCTATCTTAAGTTATATTCAATAATTAATATAAAAATGAAAAAAATAACTCGTATCTAAAAAGATAGAGTTATTTTTTACTTATCAATCTAAGTATATTTTTATTTATTTAAAATGTTTTTTAAACTTATGAACTGAGGCTTCATTTTATCAAAAGTTGATATGTATTTAAATCCAAGTTCATCAAGTTTATTGTATATATAATCAAACTTATAAGCTACTTGAGATGGGATATGAGAATCAGAGCCAGTAGTTATTATTTCCCCTCCAAGTTCTTTATACATTTTTAGTATATAGTTTGAAGGAGTTAAGTCTTTTAGGCCATATCTAAAACATGACGTATTTATTTCGATACCTTTTCCACTATGAATAACTTCTTTTAAAATTGATTCTAATATATCAGAAAAAAGTTTATCATCAAGTTCTTCATTGTAATCTCCATATCTTTTAATTAAATCAAGATGTCCTAAAACAGAATAATCTTTATAATTTTTAACTATATAATATAAAAGTTCATAATATTTTTCATAAGCTTCATATTGAGATTTATTGTTAAAGAAAGTCCCATTGTACAAATCAATCTTATCTATTGCATGCATTGAACAAATAACAAAATCAAATGGATAGTTTTTTATATCATTTGAACACTTTTCTATAATATGAGGTTGCACTCCCATTTCAATTCCTTTTTTTATAGTAATTTGATTTTTAAATTTATCTTTAAGATTATCGATACTTTTTAAGTAAGATATATAGTCTGTTTCAAATGGAACATCACTTATTATGTCGTAATCAACATGATCAGTAAAACAGATTTCCTTTAAGCCTAAATCAATAGATTTTTTGACCATATTTTCCATAGGTGTTTGACTATCTCCGGAAAAGTTTGAATGCATATGATAATCGTAGTACATAATTAGTATCCCCTTTTTTTATAAATTTTGGTATTATATATACATAATAATATCAAATATAGTTATAGGCATCAATAAACACATGTACAACAATATCATTTGAAGTGGTGATTAAATGGATAAATATAAGTTAGTAATAGAAGACAATGGTCCAAAGTATTTACAAATTTATAATCATATAAAAACAATGATTATAAATAATGAAATAGAAGTAAATAAAAAGCTTCCACCTATAAGATCTATAGCAAAGTTATTAAATGTTAATAACACTACAATAGTAAAGGCATATGAATTATTAGAAAAAGAAGGATATGTATATAAAATTATTGGTAGTGGGACATTTGTGTCAGACACTAGAGTAAAAGCTAATAGTGATGAAAACACATCTATGGAAGGAATAATTAGATTTGACAATGGGAATCCTTCAATAGATATGTTTCCAGTAGAAGAGTTTAAAAAATCCATAAATATAGCTCTTGAAAAAGAAGGAAATTCAATGTTTGAATATGATGATGGATTAGGATTTATAAAGTTAAGGTCTAAACTCGTAGAATACTTAAAAACTCTAAATATAAATACTAATAAAGATAATATACAAATTATATCTGGAGCTCAGCAAGGCATAGATATAGTTTGTAAAGGTTTAATAAATTACTCAGATTTAGTATTTGTTGAAGAACCAACTTATAGAGGAGCTCTTGAGGTTTTTAAAAATAGAGGGTCAAAAATTATAAGTATACCGATGTTAGAAGATGGAATAGATATAGGTATACTTAAGTTAAAACTTGAAAAATAAGACCTAAGATTCTTTATACAATGCCTAATTATCAAAATCCAACTGGAATCTCTTACTCAGAATATAAAAAGAAAAAGTTAATTGAACTAGCTGAAAAATATGATTTTTATATATTAGAGGACGATTTTATGAGTGATTTGAAGTTTGAATCAACAGAGCATTTTCCTCTTAGAAGTTATGATGATAAGGGAAGGGTAATTTATATAAAAAGTTTCTCTAAATTGCTTATGCCAGGGATTAGAATCGGGTTAGTAGAAATGCCTAATGAAATTTTAAATAAAATACTATGGGCAAAATATTCGTCAGACATATCAACATCAGGTATAATTCAAAGGTCTATGTATTATTATATGGAAAATTTTAACTGGAACAACTACATAAAGAATGTAGAGGATGCTTATTATAAAAAATTTAGATTAGCACTAGAACTTATACAAAATAAATTAGCTAATAAACTTAAAATAAAAGTACCTACAGGAGGGATAAATTTCTTTCTAGAATTACCAAGAGGATATTCATCAAAAGCATTCAGTAAGTACTTAAGAAAAAAGGAGTAGCTATTTTATCAGGTGGCCATTTCTTTGACACATCTATAGACGATAGATTTTTTAGAATAAATATTGCACAAACAAGCTTAGATGAAATACAAAAGGGAATAGATATAATATCGGATAATATAGATGAATTTTTAAAATGCTACAAAAACATAGAAGAATTTAAAGAAAATAAATTATTTTTTTAGGAGTGAATAATATGAATAACGAATTTGATAAAAAGAAATTAAACAGAATAAATGAATTAGCAAAAAAACATAAAGGTGAAGGTTTAACTGAAGATGAACATAAAGAAAGAGAAGGATTAAGAAAAGAATATTTAGAACATTTTAGAGGTCATTTTAGATCAAGATTAGAAAACATAAAAGTAGTTTCACCAGAGGAATATGAAGAGGCGATGAAAAACAAAAAGAACTAGAAAAATTTAACATTTGACAAATATAAGTGTGCTATAATTATCACGAGGGTATTTTAATAAAGAAAGGGAGTATTAAGTATGAATTTAAGACATGAATTTAAAAATGCATGGGAACAAATTAAAGAAAACAAAGAACTTGATGCTGTGATGAATTACTCAAATGAATATATGAAGTTCCTAGATGTTGGTAAAACAGAAAGAACTTCAGCAAGAGAGATAATAAGACAAGCTAAAGAACATGGTTTTATATCAATAAACGATGCGATGTCATCAGGATGTTTAACTGCAGGTACTAAAGTATATGCAGAAAATAAAGATAAAGGCGTTGCTTTATTTGTAATTGGACAAGAAGAATTACAAAAAGGAATGAGAATTGTTGGGGGACATATAGATTCTCCAAGATTAGATTTAAAACCAAATCCATTATATGAAGATGGAAATTTAGCTCTTTTCAAAACTCACTATTATGGTGGAATAAAAAAATATCAATGGACAGCATTACCACTTGCAATACATGGTGTAGTTATACTACAAGATGGAACTAAAGTTGATATATGTATAGGTGAAGATGATAATGATCCAGTATTTTGCATAACAGATCTATTAATACATTTAGCAGGAGATCAAATGCAAAAAAAATTAGCTGATGGAGTAACTGGAGAAGGATTAAACCTTTTAGTAGGTCATATGCCATTAGAAGGTGAAGAAAAAGATGCAGTTGAAGCTAATGTACTAAAATTATTAAATGAAAAATATAACATGACTCAAAAAGATTTCTTAACAGCTGAGATAGAAATTGTTCCAGCTGGGAAAGCTAGACATTTAGGATTCGATAAAGGGATGGTTATAGCTTATGGTCATGATGATAGAGTTTGTTCATATGCAGCTGTAAAATCTATATTTGATATTGAAAATCCAAAATATACTGCAGTAGCATTATGTGTAGATAAAGAAGAAGTTGGATCTCAAGGAAATACAGGAATGCAATCTAAATTCTTTGAAAATGCAGTAGCAGAACTTATAAACTTACAAGGAGATTATTGCGATCTTAAAGTAAGAAGAGCTATGGCAAATTCAAAAGTTTTATCAGCTGATGTTTCAGCAGGATTTGATCCAACATATCCAGATGTTTTAGATAAGAGAAATGCATGTTTTATGGGACATGGTTTAGCTTTAACTAAATATACAGGAGCAAGAGGTAAAGGTGGATGTAATGATGCTAATGCTGAATTTGCTTCAGAAGTAAGAAGAATATTTGATAAAGCTAATGTTGTTTGGCAAATATCAGAACTTGGTAAAGTTGACCAAGGTGGCGGTGGAACTATCGCTTACATATTAGCTGAATATGGTGCAGAAGTAATAGATTGTGGAGTTGGTGTATTAAACATGCATGCTCCATATGAAATAGTATCTAAAGCAGATATATATGAAATGTATAAAGGATATAAAGCTTTTTATGAAATAGAAGCTTAATATAAAAAAAGATAAGTGATTAATCACTTATCTTTTTTATATGTTCTAAATTAAAATAGTCACACACTCCATCTAAAAATTTATATTCAAGAGGAGTAAAAGCTTTTTTCTTCGAGTATATAAAATAAAATTTTCTATAAAAGTTCATGTTTTTAATTTTATAAAAGTTTAACTTGTTTGAGTTTATATCTTCAATAATTGAAGTATAAGAAACAAAAGAAACTCCAAGCCCTAACTTAACCATTTCTTTTATTGATTCATTGGATTCAACATAAGCAATTGTATCTAAGCTATTAATAGATATTTTGTTTGATTTTAATTTATTAATAACAATACTTTGAGTCCCAGAACCGTCTTTTCTCATTATAAAATTTAAATTATAAAGTTTTTCTATATCAATAAAACCATTTTCATTTTCGATAATCAAACTTTTAGGAGCAATCAAAACTAGCTCATCATCTATTAAATCTATATATTCAATTTGTTTATTATTTACCTTAGAACCTACAAATCCAAAACTTATACGTTCATTTAAAATTTCTGATATAGCATCTTGAGAATCATAACGACTTATACTAAATTTAACATTTGGATAATTAGTATAAAAACTTTTAAAAAGTCAGGAAGTATATATGTTTCAGGTATAGAACTACATGCAAGGTCTATGACCCCTTCGATTTTCCCACTATATTCTTTTATATCATAAACAGCTTTTTTACAATTATTTAAAATATAGATGGCATGTTCATATAATATTTCGCCTGCCTTTGTAAGAGTAATTACTTTATTATTTCTATTAACTAGTACTGTATCAAGGCTTTTTTCAAGATTTTGAATATGGGCACTAACTGTAGGTTGTGTAAGAAAAAGCTCTTTAGCAGCTTTAGAAAAGCTATTATATTTAGCTACAGCTACAAAAACTTCAAGTTGTTTTAAGTCCATAATAATATCCTCCCCCTAAATATGTCCTTAAATATTATAACACACAAAAAAGTATCTAGGATAAAATAAAAATTAAATGTCAATATACGGAATAAGTCTTACAAAAATATTACAATATACCTTTTTAGGTTATTTAATGTAAATAAATAATATATAATTAAATATAAGTAAATTTAGGAGGATTGGTGTATGAAAAAAAGTTTGCTAATTAGCACAATGCTAATAGTCATACTAATGTTCTCAGGATGCAGTATGAAAAGTGAAAAAAAAAGTAGATAAGGCTACTCAACAAAAAAACATGACTAAAATCCAAAATGATGTTAGTGAAGTTATGGGGAAAAATTATGAATATGTTATGGATAATATAGGGGATCCATACATGACAACTTATTATATAAATACAGATAAATACGGAGAATATGAAAATTTAGATAAAGAGGGGATTTTAAAAAATCTAAATATTGAAATGGTATATCCAAAAGATGGGTATGAAAGTAGTGCTTTATATGTAGATATAAGCAAAGATAAAGTTGTTAACGTAGAAAGTGATGAATTTGTGGGAATGTCTTCCGGGTTTGAAGATTTACCAAAAGAAGCGAAATCAGCTAATGTAATAATTGAATTTTACAATGACCAAGCGTTTATCGATGCGAGTAAAGTTGATTTTAAATCAATAAAGACTTATATAGGAAAAAACATCGATGAATTAATAAGAGATACTAGTTTAGATATGCCAAATGCGGTTGCATATAGCAAGAACAAAGAAAAAATGATAAATTATTATATATTAGAAATTAAAAATAATAAAACGACTTTTGTTGTATCAGTAACTGAAGATAAGGGGAAAATATTAGATATAACACAGGTTTCGGATGCTTCATTAATAAAAGAATTAATAAATATGTCAAACTAAAAAATACTCTCTATAGTTTTAATATAGAGAGTATTTTTCTTTGTTTGCTTATAGTATATATAACAAAATAATGTAAATAATAAATTAGTGAGTATAAAACTAAATTACATAATGTAAGTATATATAGGAGGCTTAATTTATGAGTAAACAAATAATTACTATAGATGGAAATACTGCAGCAGCACATGTTGCGTATGCATTTACAGATGTTGCGGCTATATTCCCTATAACTCCATCGTCAACAATGGCTGAAGTCGTAGATGAGTGGGCTGCACAAGGAAGAAAAAATATATTTGGGCAAAAAGTTAGTGTTGTAGAAATGCAGTCAGAAGCAGGAGCAGCAGGGGCATTTCATGGGTCATTACAGTCAGGAGCCCTAACAACAACATTTACAGCATCTCAGGGGTTGCTACTTATGATTCCGAATATGTATAAGGTGTCAGGAGAGTTGCTTCCAGGAGTATTTCATGTAAGTGCAAGAGCTATTGCATCTCAGGCTTTATCTATATTTGGAGACCATCAAGATGTTATGGCAGCAAGACAAACAGGATGTATACTATTAGCGTCAAGTTCTGTTCAAGAAGTTGCAGATATAGCACCAGTTGCTCATTTAGCTGCTATAAAAGGAAGACTTCCAGTTATACATTTCTTTGATGGATTTAGAACATCACACGAAATACAAAAAATAGAAGTTTTAGATTATGAAGACTATGCTAAACTAATAGATCAAAAATCACTACAAGAATTTAGAGAAAGAGCGTTATCTCCAAATCATCCAGTTACAAGAGGTACGGCTCAAAATCCAGATATATATTTCCAAACTAGAGAAGCCTCTAACAAATATTATGAAAATATTGTACCTATAGTTGAAGAGTATATGAATGAAATGAATAAACTTACTGGAAGAAACCATGGTTTATTTGATTACTTTGGTCCAGAAGATGCAAAACACATAATAGTTGCAATGGGATCAGTAACAGAGACTATAGAAGAAACTATAACTTATCTAAATGGACAAGGTGAAAAATATGGATTAGTAAAAGTTCATTTATATAGACCATTCTCTATAAAACATTTTATGGATGCAATACCATCAAGTGTAGAAAGAATTTGTGTTTTAGATAGAACAAAAGAACCAGGATCTATAGGCGAACCATTATACTTAGATGTTAAATCAGCATTCTATGAAAATGAAAAAACACCTATGATAATTGGAGGAATATATGGACTTGGATCTAAAGATACGACACCAGCAGATATAAAAGCTGTATATGAAAATTTAAAATCTAGCAATCCTAAAAATCAATTTACAGTAGGTATAGTAGATGATGTAACTAATAAATCTATAGATGTGGATAGGAATTTCAAAATAAGTCAAGAAGGAACTATAAGATGCAAGTTCTGGGGATTAGGATCAGATGGTACAGTTGGAGCTAATAAACAAGCTATAAAAATAATAGGTAATAATACTGATATGTTTGCTCAAGCATACTTTGCATATGATTCAAAAAAATCTGGTGGTATCACAATGTCTCACTTAAGATTTGGTAAAACGCCTATAAAATCAACTTATCTTATAGATGAAGCTGATTATATTGCTTGTCACAATCAATCTTATGTAACAGAGTATGATTTATTAAAAGGGCTTAAAAAAGGTGGAGTATTTGTACTTAACTGTATATGGAGTAAAGATGAATTAGAACATCATTTACCAGCTAGAATTAAAAAATATATAGCTGAAAATAATATAGAATTTTATACTGTAAATGCAACTAAAATTGCACAGGAAATAGGTCTTGGCAATAGAATAAATATGATAATGCAATCTGCATTTTTCAAATTAGCAAAAATAATACCAGAACAAGATGCTATAGATCATTTAAAAGATTCTATAAAAAAAGCATACGGCAAAAAAGGTGAAAAAATAGTAAATATGAACTATGAAGCAGTTGAAAAAGGTATGGGTTCGATAGTAAAAATAGATATACCGCAAGATTGGAAAACTGCTAAAGATAGAATTGAAGATAGAAATGAGCCAGAATTTATAACAAACATATTAAGACCAATGAATGCACAAGAAGGTGATAATTTACCAGTAAGTGCATTTAACGGAATAGAAGATGGAACATTCCCTAATGGTACAGCAGCATATGAAAAACGTGGAGTCGGAATAAATGTACCTGAATGGATATTAGAAAATTGTATTCAATGTAATCAATGTGCTTATGTTTGTCCACATGCAACTATAAGACCATTTTTATTAAATGAAGAAGAAAGTAACAAAGCTCCTAATAGTTTTGGGACTAAAAAAGCTATAGGTAAAGGATTTGAAGGATTACAATATAGAATGCAAGTCGATACTATGGATTGTACTGGATGTGGGAACTGTGCAGATATATGTCCGGCTAAAGAAAAAGCATTAGTTATGAAACCTCTTGAGTCTCAAACTGAATCAGAAATACCAAATTGGGATTGCAGTATCACAAGTTTCTGATAAAGGGGATATAATGAGCCCAAATAGCGTTAAGGGAAGTCAATTTAGACAACCACTTATAGAATTTTCTGGAGCATGTGCAGGATGTGGAGAAACTCCATATATCAAGTTAGTAACTCAACTATTTGGAGATAGAATGATGATAGCAAATGCAACAGGATGTTCATCTATTTGGGGAGGATCAGCTCCATCGACTCCGTATACTATAAACCATGAAGGGAAAGGACCTGCTTGGGCAAACTCTTTATTTGAAGACAATGCTGAATATGGATATGGTATGTATTTAGGAGTTAAACAAATAAGAAATAGAATAGAAACTTTAATGACAGAACTAGTTGGAATGAATATTGAGGAAGAAAGTAAAAAAGCATTTAACTATTGGTTAGAAAGTAAAAATAATGGATCAGAATCAGCTTGTGCATCAGAAGGTGTAAAAAAGCTATAAATAATATTAAAGAATCAGATGAAAAAATCTCTTGTTTAATAAGTCAAATAAAAGAATTAGAAGATTATCTTGTAAAAAGATCTCAATGGATACTTGGAGGAGATGGATGGGCATATGATATCGGATATGGTGGATTAGATCATGTTCTAGCGTCAGGTGAAGATGTGAATGTTTAGTATTTGATACAGAAATTTATTCAAATACTGGAGGTCAAGCTTCAAAATCAACTCCAGTTGCAGCTATGGCTAAATTTGCAGCTGCAGGTAAGAGAACTAAGAAAAAAGATTTAGGTAGAATGGCAATGACATATGGTAATGTCTATGTGGCACAAGTTTCATTAGGTGCAGATAAAAATCAATTAGTGAAAGCTATAATAGAAGCTGAAAATTATAATGGACCATCACTTATAATATGCTATGCACCATGTATATCTCATGGATTAAAAGAAGGTATGGGTAGAACTATTGCAAATGAAGAACAAGCTGTTAAATGTGGATATTGGCATTTATATAGATTTAATCCGCAATTAAAGGATGAAGGTAAAAATCCATTTACATTAGACTCTAAAGAACCAACAGAAAGTTTTAAAGATTTCTTAATGGGACAAGTTAGATATTCAGCTATAGCTAAACAATTCCCAGATATAGCTCAAGAGTTATTTGACATGACAGAAGAAAATGCAAAAGAAAGATATGAAATATATAAGTTATTATCACAACAAATGTAACTAAAAAAGAGAGAATTTTATTCTCTCTTTTTTCTTATTGAGTTTTTATAGAATAATAATATATTAATTTGCAAACTATATATTAGAAGACACTTTAAGGAGGACATTAAAATGGCGAATAAACCATTAGTGAGTAATGCAAAGCAGGCTTTAAATGAAATGAAATTGGAAATAGCTAATGAATTAGGTCCATTGAATCTTAATGTAGAACAAAGTAATATTTCATTTAATAAATGAAGACATACCTGGGAGTTTAGGAGCAGTTATGTCTAAAAATTAGTTCAATGGGAGAAGAGATTCTGTTAAGAGAATACAATAATAAAAAATAATATTAAATTTTAAATTTAAATTATAAAATTTATTTAAGGTTATTTTAAGCTTTAGGATTTATAATAATCTCATAATAAAATAAAAAACTATCAAAATACTTCCCTTAAAAATCACTTACATAATGTAAGTGATTTTTTATTTTTCAAATAAAAAAGCTTCAACAAAATAGTTGAAGCCCTTCTAAATACTTATTGGTGCCGGTTGTGGGACTTGAACCCACACGGTATTGCTACCAACGGATTTTGAGTCCGCCCCGTCTGCCGATTCCAGCAAACCGGCTCGTTATGATTCTATTATAGCAGTAATAAAAAACGTTTTGCAATATATTTAGCCTTAATATACATTCAATAATATGGTAATATTAAATATAATACGAATTGGTAATAATAGAGAGGATAAATAATTAGGAGTGATAAATTTGGAAAAAACGTTAATTATAATAGATGGAAATTCAATTGTTAATAGGGCTTTTTATGCATTGCCTGATTTAACTAATAAAAAAGGACTACATACAAATGCAATATTTGGTTTTACAAATATGCTATTTAAGTTGATAGATACATACAAACCTACACATGTTAGTGTTGCATTTGATAAAAAAGCTCCGACTTTTAGACACTTAGAGTATAAGGAATACAAAGCCGGAAGAAAAAAAATGCCAGATGAATTAAGACAACAGATGGAGCCATTAAAAAATTTATTAGATGCATTTAATATAAATCGTTTAGAAATTGAAGGATATGAAGCTGATGATATAATAGGTACTGTATCTTTAAAAGCAGAGCAAGAGGGATATAAGGTTTATATAGTAACAGGAGATAAAGATGCAATTCAATTAGCTTCAAAGACCACAACTACGCTTATAACTAAAAAAGGAGTAGGAGAAGTTGAAGAATATGATTTAAATGAAGTTAAGAAAAGATATGAAATGACACCTACTCAATTTATAGATTTAAAAGGCCTTATGGGAGATAAGTCGGATAATATACCTGGGGTTCCTGGAATTGGAGAGGTTACAGGTATTAAACTTATAAAAGAATTTGGAAGTATTGAAAATATAATAGAAAATATTGATTCAGTAAAAGGAAGTCCTAGGAAAAAATAGAAGAAAATAAAGAGCTTGCTACAATGAGTAAAAAGTTGGCTACTATAATTAGAGATGTTCCAATTGATTTTGATTTAGAAAAACTTGAGTTTGGAAATTATGATAAGTCAAAATTAATAGAAGTATTTAATGAACTTGACTTCAACAGCTTAATATCTAGGTTAGATTCAAACGCAGAAGAATCAAAAGTAATAGTAAACAAACTTGAAGATGTTAAAGCGTTTATAAATAAATCAAGAAATAGCAAAAAGCTAATATTAAAAACTATATCTAAAAGCGGAAATATTCTTGAAAAAAATATAATGAAAATTTATTTAAGTGTTGACGGAGAAGAATTATTATATGCTGAGGAAAGTCAAATAGATGAACTAAAAGAACTATTAGCAGATGAAGATTTAAGAATTTATGGATATAACTTAAAAGAAGATTATATAGCTCTAAGAGCTTATGGAATATCTTTAAGCAATATTTACTTTGATATAGCTATAGCAGAGTACTTAATAGATTCTAGTAGCTCTAACTATACCTATGATTTAATTGCGATGAACTATTTTGGACAAAAAATAAAATCATCTGAAGAATTGTTAGGGAAAGGCGTTAAAGCGAAAAAATATGAGGATCTAGAAAAAGAAGAATTAGACAATACAATTGGAAGTATAATTCAATTAGTTGAAAAAGTAAGCCCTAAAATGGAAGAGAAATTAGTTAATATGGATATGGATGGTCTATTTTATCATGTAGAGATGCCTTTAGTAGAAGTTTTAGGATATATGGAATTTGAAGGTGTTATGGTAGATAAAGATAAATTAATAGAATTAGGTGAAGAATTTAAAATATCCATAGATAAACTAGAAAAAGACATATACAATCTTGCAGGAGAAGAGTTTAACATTAATTCTCCAAAACAGTTAGGTGTTATTTTATTTGAAAAATTAGAGCTTCCAGTCATTAAAAAGACTAAAACAGGATATTCAACTAACGCTGAAGTATTAGAACAATTAAGTGATAAACATGAAATTATAGACAAGATAACTGAATATAGACAAATTGTAAAATTAAAATCCACTTATGTAGAGGGTCTTATAAATATAATAAATCCTATAAGTAATAGAATACATTCATCATTTAACCAAACGATAACAACAACTGGAAGGATTTCATCTACAGAACCCAACTTACAAAACATACCTGTAAGGTTAGAATTAGGTAGAAATATAAGAAAAGTATTCATAGCAGATAACGGTTTTAAATTAGTGGATGCAGACTACTCACAAATCGAATTAAGGGTTTTAGCGCATATGAGTCAAGACGAGCATATGATAGATGCATTCAATCATAACGTAGACATTCACACTAAAACTGCATCACAAGTATTTGGTATCGATATAAATAATGTAACAAGTGAGCAAAGAAGTGCCGCGAAAGCAGTAAACTTTGGTATAGTATATGGTATAAGTGATTTTGGATTAGCTAAAAATTTACATATACCAGTTAAGGAAGCAAAAAACTATATTGATAGTTATTTGAACACTTATGAAGACATAAAATCGTATATGGATAATACAATTGAAGAAGCGAAAGAAGATGGATACGTAAAAACTATTTTAAATAGAAGAAGATATATACCGGAAATAAAATCTTCTAATATAATACTTAAAAATTTAGGGAAAAGATTGGCTATGAATGCACCAATACAAGGAAGTGCTGCTGACATAATAAAAATAGCTATGGTTAATGTTTATAAAAAATTAGAAGAAAAAGGTTTAAAATCCAAATTAGTTCTTCAAGTTCACGATGAACTTATAATTGAATGTGTTGAAGCTGAATTAGAAGAAGTATCTAAGATTGTAAAAGATGAAATGGAACATGCTGTATCTATGGATGTTAATTTAGATGTAGATTTAAATACCGGAGATTCTTGGTATGAAACAAAGTAGGTGATAAGATGTTGGTAATTGGACTAACAGGAAATATAGGTTGTGGGAAAAGCAGCTTGTCAAAAATTCTAGAACAGAACTATTTTGATATAATTGATGCGGATTTAATATCTAGAGAAATTATGAATAATAGTGATTTACTAAAAAAGGTATTTGCTACTTTTGGTGATGATATAAAAAGAAATGATGGGACTTTGGATAGAAAAAAGCTTGGTGAAATAGTTTTTAATGATGATAAAAAGTTAATTAAATTAAATTCATTGACTCATCCAGCTATAAAAAAGAGATAATAAAAATAAATAATATAAAATTGAACAATAAAGATATTGCCATAGTTGATGCAGCTTTACTAATAGAGGGAAAATTTTTAGACTTAGTAGATAAGTTAGTTGTTATTACATGTGATGAAAATGTTCAATTAGAAAGAATAATTAAAAGAGATCACATTACAAAGAATGAAGCTATGAGTCGTATAAATTCACAAATGAGTCAATCTGAAAAAATTAAGTTTGGAGATTATATAATCGATAATTCAGGAGATAGGAATAAGTTAATCTATGATGCAAGTAAACTAATAACACATATAAAGGAGAAATGGTGTGAATAAAAAAAGATATATAACTATATTTATAATCTTTATGTTATTAGTTTTAGGAGTAATATCAATAAGACAAAAATTGGTGTTAAAATTATTACATCCGAGATTATACGAAGAATATGTAGACATATATTCTAAAGAGTTTTCGATAGATGAAAACTTAGTATATAGTATAATGAAAGTAGAAAGCAAATTTAACAAAAACGCTATATCCAATAAGAAGGCTAAAGGATTGATGCAAATAAGTGATATAACTCAAAAATGGGCACAAGATGAGTTGAAATTAGGTAAAGTTGATATATTTGATCCTGAAACTAATATAAAGATAGGTTGTTGGTATCTGAGTAAGTTATATAAAGAATTTAATGATTTAGATTTAGTTATAGCTGCTTATAACGGAGGATCAGGGAATGTAAATAAATGGTTGAATGATGAAGCTTATAGTAAGGATGGTAATAAATTACATGAAATACCATTTAATGAAACTAAAAACTACTTAGGCAAGGTTAAAGAAAACTATATTATTTACAAGTCATTGTATGGAGAGGAAGAAGCTAATGAAAAGAATTAAAGTAGTGGCGGTTATTATGACCATTATGCTTGCTGTTTCTGGGTGCGGCAAAGGTGATAGTAACAAAGACAAAAACGAAAAGCAAAATGTAAGTGAAAATAATAATTTAGAATATATACATTTATCTATGGTAAATCCTAAAACTATAAATCCTATACATAATAATGATCAATCTGTTGGATATATTTTGGATTTAGTATATGATAGCTTATTTACAATAGATAGTAACTATAATGCTGTTCCACAATTAGTAGATGAGTACTCTATGTCATCTGATGGCAAAAGCATAAATATAAAATTAAAAGATGCTAACTGGCACAATGGGAAGCCTGTTACATCTGATGATGTAGAATTTACTATAGACTCGATAAAGAGATCAGAAAATAGTTCATATAAGTCTTTAGTTGAAAATATATCATCAGTAACTTCTACAGATAATAAAAATTTAACTATACATTTTAATCAACCATATGCATTTTCTATAGATAATTTAATATTTCCTATAGTTAGTAAATCGGAGCTAAGTGGATTAAATGCAACAGAATTAAACGATTATAAAAATAACATGGTTGGAAGTGGAGCATATAAAATATCTAAGTATAATAAAAGATCTAATATGGTATTAACACTCAATCAGGATTACTATGATAAAGAAAAATAAAGGATGCAAAAGAGATTAATGTAATGCTTGTACCAGATGAGGCAGCTCAAGTTTCTATGACTTTAGCTTTATCAAGTGATATAACTAAAGTTGGAATTAGTGATTTAAGTGAATTCCAAGAAGATGAATTTAAAATTACTAATTATGAAGGAAGAGGATATGAATATATGATATTTAATTATAGTAATCCTATAATGAATGATATCAATTTTAGAAAAGCAATTTCATATGCTATAGACAAAAATAAAATTTTATCAGAGGCTTATTTAGGAAATGTATCAGAGGTTAACTTCCCGTTACATTCTAAGTCTAAATACTATGATTCAAGTATAAAATCAATAGGATACAATGTTGAAAAAGCTAAAGAAAGTTTAGGTAAAATAGACATAGATAAAGTTAATTCTAATGCTGCAGGCAAAGATGATGTTTCTAAAAATGAAGAGGACAGCAAGAAAGAAGAAACGTCTAAAAAGAAGAAACTAATAAAAAAGAAAATGAAGCTAATAAAGAATCAAAAGAAGCTAAAAAAGCAAGAGAAGAAAAAGAAAAAAATGAGAGATTAAAAGAATCAATTAAAAATTTAAATTTAAAAATTGTTGTAAATAAAGAAAATAGTGAAAGAGTTAAAGCGGCCCATTTAATAAGAGAAAATCTAAATGAGATGGGAATAAAATCTACTGTAGAAGAACTTGAAGGTGATGCATTAGCTCAAGCCTTAGATAAGAAAGAATATGACTTAGCATTAGTTGGCTGGGAATTATCATCAGTTCCAGATGCTACAGATATAATAAACTATAGTGGATACACTAATGAAAAATTAACAAATTACTTAAATTCGTTAAAAAATTCAAAGAGTATAGATGATACAAAGAGTATATATAAATCTATTCAAAAATATGTTAATGACAATGTAGCATTTGTAAGCTTAGGTATAACAGATGATTATTTAGTAACAAATAAAAGAATAACAGGAAATTTAAAGCCTAATGACTTTGATATATATGAAGGTATATACAACCTAGGTTTTAAAGAATGATATATAGGGGTATATAGGAATTAAAGATTTTAAAAAATACAGAGGTGATAACATATGAGAAAAAAATTATTAGTAGATGGAATGAGTTGTATGAATTGTGTGAGACATCTTAAAGAAGCTCTACAAGAAGATATAAAAGGATTAGAAGTGATAGATGTAAGCTTAGAAAATAAATGCGCTTTAGTCGAAGCAAATGATACTGTATCTGATGACATGATAAAAGCTGTAATAGATGATTTAGGATATGAGTTAAAAGGAATAGAATAAATAAAAATACCAGTAGGAAACTACTGGTATTTTTTTACACTTAAGAAGATTATGTTTATTTTAAGTTTTTAAAAACTGTATCTACTATGTCGATAGCTTATCAGCAGTAATATCATCTTTATCTAATGATGGATTAAGTTCAACTAAATCCATTGATTTAACTAAACCTGACTCTAAAAGTTTAATTAGAAGATGCTTAGATTCATCAACTGTAAAACCATTTTCAAACCTAGTTCCAGTACCAGGTACATATTGAGAGTCTATAAAATCTAAATCAAAACTAATATTTATTGCTTCTATTTTTTTACTATGTAAGCTAGATAAAATATCAATTACTATAGAATCTAATCCTTTGCTAGCTAAATCTTCAGGAGAGTACATATTCATATTTGTATTTTGAATGAACTCTTTTTCTTTTAATTTATCAGGACCTAATTGAGGTCCTAATTTATCACAACCATAAAATGTAGGTACTCCTATAACATTTATATTCATGACTAATCCTCCTATATATCCAATATATACCAATATTATATTTTACAATAATGTATTTTAGTAAATCAAAGTTAATAAAAAGTTTGATTTACTAAAATACATTAAGCGTAAAAAAAAAGACTTCTATTGGGGGAAATAATAGAAGTCTAAATTGGGGAGATTGAGTATGTTTGATTTACATTAATATTATTGCCAAATAAGAAAAATATACATAAATATTAAAATAAAATTATA
>NZ_JAIXHU010000023.1:0-52085 GCF_025671395.1 Paraclostridium sp. AKS73
TTAATTTTATTTTATTATTTGTTGCACAAAAAAAAGTCGATTTTTTAAAATCGACTTTTTATATATAAGTTTTAATATATTTCCCTGGATTTAATATGTTCTTAGAATCAAACGCTAATTTTATATTTTTTATTATTTCCATATATGATTCACTTTGAGATTCATTTAAATATTCTTTTTCGCATATCCAATTCCATGCTCTCCAGAAACTTGCCCATTAAGTTCTCTAGATTTTTCATACATCTTTTCAAAAGTTTCTTTTAGCTTTGTATTCCATTCAGATTTATTTAATTCATCTCTTAATATATATATGTGTAAATTCCCATCTCCTGCATGTCCAAAGCTTTTAATTCTTACATTCAGTGTCTCTTGAAGTTCATTTGTAAACTTTATAAATTCTGCAACTTTATCTCTTGGTACAACAACGTCACATTCATCCATTTCAGTTGTAGTTGCTTTTATAGCTTCTAAAAATGCACCTCTAGCTGACCATATAGATTCATTTCTTTCTTGAGTATCTGAGATAAATACATCATAAGCTCCACACTCTAAACAAAGTTTTGCCACTTGATCATATGCCTTTTCAATTTCTTCTTTGCTGTTTCCATCAAATTTTAATAATAAGTACGCATCTGATGTATTATCTGGGAATTTTTTACCTAAAAATTCTTCTGCTGCAAGGATTACATCTCTTTCCATAAATTCAATCGCAGTTGGAATACACTTAGATTTTATTATCTTTGGAACTGTTTCTATTGCTGTTCCTAAATCTGAGAATGGAATAAGTAAACTTATATCTTTTTTAGGTAATGGCAATAATTTAAGTATAGCTTTAGTTACGATTCCTAAAGTACCTTCTGATCCAACTAATAAATCTTTTATACTATAACCTGAACTGTTTTTTACAACTTTTCCTCCAACATTGATTACTTCTCCATTTGCAAGTACAACTTCTAATCCTCTTACATAGTCTCTTGTAACCCCATATTTGACAGCTCTCATTCCACCTGCATTGGTATTTATATTTCCACCAATTGTTGCACTTTTTTCTCCTGGATCTGGAGGATAAAATAAATCTCTTTCACTTACATATTGACCTATTGTCATAAGTAATACTCCAGGTTCTACTGTTAATGTTAAGTTTTCTTCATCTAACTCTATTATTTTATTCATTTGACTTAAGTTTATCATTATTCCACCATAAATAGCTACAGCGGCCCCAACTAATCCAGTACCTTGCCCTCTCGGTGTTACAGGTATGTTATTTTCATATGCATATTTCATTATTTTAGAAACTTCTTCTGTACTATGAACATTTACTAAAACTTCAGGGTATTTTTCAACTCCCCCCAACTCATCATGAGAGTAATCTTCATTTATTTCCTCTCCTACTAAAATATTTTCAACTCCACATACGCTTTTTAAAAATTCAATATCTTTTTGATCTATTTTTTATACATTGTATTTTCCCCCGATCCTTATTCTAATATAGCTAAAACTTCGTCTATTGCTTCATAGTCATTTGATTTTTCAAGCTCTAAGTCTTTAATAAGTTTAGGTATTACATCATAAACATCTCCTACAATTGCATAATGAGCAGTATCAAAAATAGGAGCTTTTTCATCTTTATCTATAGATATTATGCACTCTGATCCATTCATCCCTGCAACAAATTGTATAGCTCCTGATACCCCACAAGTTATTATTAACTTAGGCTTTACAGTTCTACCACTTAACCCAATTTGTTTTTTAGCATCTATCCATCCAGATTCTACTAAAGGTCTTGTTCCTGCAACTTGCCCGCCTAGTAAATCAGCTAATTTATATAGCATTTCCATGTCTTCTTTTTTCTTAATAGCTCTACTTCCAACTATTATAACTTCTGCATCTTCTATTCCTACTTCTTTAGTTTTATTGTTAATTTCTAAAACATCTATATCAGATTTTAATTTATTTTCATCTATATTGCATAAAGTAACCTTACCTGTTGGATGGTCAACTTTTTCTGGAGCTGAAAATATTTTATATCTAACTGTAGCAAACTGCGGTCTATGGTTTGGTGTATGTATATGTGCCATTATATTACCTCCAAAAGCAGGTCTTATTTGGTCTAAGTCAGTATTTTCTTGAACATCCAGTATTGTACAATCTGCTGTTAATCCAGTTTTAAATCTAGCTGCAAGCCTTGGAGCTAAACTTCTACCAATTGTAGTTCCCCCAAACAGTAATATAGTTGGTTTTACTTCTTTTATAAAATTCTCTACACATGCAGTATATGGTTCAATCTTAAATTCTTTTAAATCTTTGTAATCATATACAAATACATTATCTACACCATAAGAAAGTAATACATCTGTTTTGTCTTCTAAATTACTTCCAACAAATATACAGTAAACTGGTTGATTTATTTTTTTTGCCATTTCTTTAGCTTTTCCTATTAATTCAAATGTTACAGGATGGATGTCTCCCTCATGATGATCAACATATACTGCTATACCTTTCCATTTATCTTTATCTATTTTTATAACTTCATCTTCTACGAATTCAAATACACCCTTTGGTCCAGTTTTTACACATATCTTACACATTTTACACCCTGCACCAATTTCTAATTTTCCATCATTTAGCTCTATAGCACCAAAAGGACATATGTCTAATACTTTTTTCATTTCTGTAACTTTTTCTTGATTTATAACTATTTTAGCCACTTTAAATTCCCCCTTATATTAATTTTAGCTCTTTTATTTTATTTAATAATAAAGATGATACTTCTTCACCCTTCCAAGTTTCTTTTTCTACATTTGAAGTAGGTGGGAAAATTTTTAAAACTTGAGTTGGAGATCCATTTAATCCATAATTTTTTCATCTTTGTCTTCAAAATCATTAAGGCTAATCATTGGTATTTCTCTATCTTTAGTTTCAAGTTTTAATTTAAAAGAAGGTAATCTTGGTTGGAATATCTCTTTTTCAACTGTTATCAAACAAGGAAATTTAATTTCACAAATTTCACGAGTATTAGGCATATCTACTTCTACTACTATACTTTTTTCTTTAGTTTCAATTAATTTTGTTACATTAGTAACATGAGGTATATTTAAAAACTCAGCTATTTCTGGTCCAACTTGTGCAGTATCTCCATCAGTTGTTTGCTTACCACAAATTATTAAATCAGTTTTACCTACCTTTTTAATTCCTTGTGAAATTGTATATGAAGTTGCAAGTACATCAGCTCCTGCAAACTTTCTATCACTTACTAATGAACCCTCATCAGCACCCATCATGAACGCTTCTTGAATTACTTGTTTTGCTTGTGGTGGTCCCATACTTAAAACCTTTACTTTAGCATTATTTTCTTTTTTAATTTTTAATGCCGTTTCAAGAGCATATAAATCATATGGATTCATTTTAGAATCTACTCCATCTCTTTTTAAAACCCCTGTCTTTTCATCTACTTCTACTTCAGATGTTCCTGGAACTTGTTTTATACATACTAATATTTCCATGTTGCTTCCCCCTTTACTTTACTATAACTGATACTCCATCAGGTATAACAGCTATTTTTGAGTTGTTGCCTTTTATGTCAAAAGCTATTTTTAAAGCTTCCTCAAAACTATTTGCATGTTTCATATGCATGTTTTTAATCATATTAGGATCACATAAGTTTGTAACCATAATTACTGTAAATTTTTCTAGAATTCTTGCTAATATCTGAAACTCCCATTGGTCTGGAATAGTTTTATCTTTTGGAATTTTTCTTACTCTTTCTAATATTTCACTAGGTGAGGATGCTTTTGCTACACTATCATAAAAAGATTGGCCTCCATGGCCATCATTACATGCAGATATCATTATTATTACTCCACCTTCTTTACATGTAGCTTCTGCTGCAGTCATTCCTTTTACTGTTTGATATATATTTTGATCTAGTGGATAACCTCCATTTGTACTAACTACAATATCAGCATCAACTTTATCAACTTTAGATAGTTTAGTTACAAATTCACAGCCTACCTCATGAGCTTCTTTAACATCGCCTGCAAAGGCACCTATAACTTTTTTATCTTTATCTATAACTACATTTAAAATAAAGTCTAAATTAACGCTTTGCGCTGCATACAACATATCTCTATGAATTGGATTATTTTTTAGATTTCCTGTTCTAGCGTAAGGACTATCTATAAATTCAGAACAGTGATTATACATTATGGTTTTAGCAGATGCAACTCCTGGAAGTACACTTTTTCTTCCACCTGAAAAACCTGCAAAGAAGTGTGGTTCTATGAATCCTTCAGCTATTAATAAATCAGTTTCTATAATTGCTTTATTTACAATTAAATCTCCTCCAGATGGAAGCGTTCCAACTTTGACCATAGCTTGTTCATCTGTTGAAAAGTGCATAATTATTTGCTCATTATCCACTATTTCTTCTCCCATTTTATATACAAGTTCTTCTCTTGTACTCGGTCTATGAAACCCTGTTGATATTATTATTTTTATATCTATATCAGGATTTGAATTTCTTATTTTCTTAAGCATTATAGGTAACGTTATCCTACTTGGTACAGGTCTAGTGTGATCGCTAGTTATTATAACCATGCTTTTTTTCCCTTTAACTAGATCTTCTAATTTTTCACTTCCTATAGGATTATCTAAAGCTTGTTTTACTATCTCACCTTCACTTAATCGAGATTTAAAATCATGAGCTTTGGATTGCAAAACTTTTATCATGTTTTCATCTGGTATATTTATGTTCATACCAGCTTTTGAATAAGGTACTTTTAACTCCATTTATGCCCCTCCTCTTGAAATGCAGCACTACTTAGTAGCGTATAGTTTTAGGTTTGTTTAATCATTTTACTGTTTTTATTAATATTGGTATTATGGTCATACCAGTTTGTAATTTCATGATAGTAAATTTTCTAAAGATTTACAAGCATTGTTTTTATTTTAACAAAATATATATTATTATTTGATTTTCAATTTACTTTTTTATTGATTTTAAAATTGATAAATATTTTCAAATAAAAAATATAGATTTCTAAATTTAGAAATCTATATTTTTTCCATAGTAAATTTTATTAAGTCTAAGTGCTCTTTCATGTATTTGTATGCACTTTCAGGATTTCTGTCTATGATAGCCTCACAGATTTTTTTGTGTTGTAAATTTAAAGTTTCTTCTTCATGGTAAAATTCTACTATCTTTTGTCTTGAATTTATAATAAAATTTTCTAATAAATTTAATGATATTGTATATAAACTTTTTATCAAAAAGTTCTTACTCATGCAAGTAATTTTATAATGGATTTCTTTATCAATTTCGCCTTTATTATAAATTTCATCTTTTTTTGTCAATCTTTGTGAAATCATTTTCAACTCTTCAAGTTCTTCGTCTGTTCCTCTTATAGCTGCTAATTTAACTGCTTCTAATTCTATCATTCGTCTTAATTCTATTATATCTTTATAGTCGCCATTGTTTAAAGTAAACATCATAGATAAAGGTTGTATTAATGATGTTTCAATTTTATTACAAATAAAATTTCCTTCGCCTTGTCTACTTTCTATTATCCCCATAGTTTCTAAAACCCTAAGTGCTTCTCTTATCGATGTTCTACTTACTCCCATTTTTTGAGATAATTCACGTTCTGACATTAACTTATCTCCATTTTTAAGCTTTCCTTCTAATATCATATTTTGTATCTGATTTATAACTTGTTGATATATCTTTTCATTAGTTATATTATTAAACAATTCAATATCTCCTTATATTTAAATATTTCATTTATATTATACTACAAAAAATTTGATTTGCTTGAACGACTTTTTAATATTGATATATACATTTTCAAAAAATAAAAAGATGTCATTTTAAAATAAATTCAAAACAGCATCTTTCATTTTTTCTAATTTTCATTAAATTCTATTATAAATATAACAGAGTTTTTTCCGTTTTTTATATTATATTTAAACCCATGCTCTTTAAGTATTTGACTTACTATATAAAGCCCTAGTCCACTTCCTCCAGTTTTCCTATTTCTTGATTTTTCCACTCTATAAAATGGTTTAAATAATTTATCTTTATGCTTTTCATCTATTGTAATACCTGTATTTTCTATCTCTAAAATTGCATTTTCTTTCTTGTATAAACGTATTAGTAAGTCCGCATTTTCCGGTGAATACTTAATAGCATTGTTTATTAAATTATTTATAGCTTTTGCTATTCTCTCTTCATCCGCATTTATAAATATTTCACCTTGATATTTTACATCTAATTTCAATTCTTTCTCTTCAATTAAATACATTTGTCTTTTTATAAGCTTGTTTATTAAACTATTTAAATCAAATTCTTTGCTTTCAGATTTTTTTCCAAAATTTCAAATTTAGATACCTGAATCATTTCTTCTACTAGAGTTTTTAATTCTTGAGTAGAATCATATGATTTTTGCAAGTATGTATCACGATCTTTATATTTCCCAATATTATAAATCATACCTTCTAATTGTCCACTTATAATGGTTATCGGGGTTTTTAATTCATGAGATATAGTTGCTATAAACTCCTTTCTTTTAGCTTCTTGCATTCTTTCACTTTCAATTATATCAATAAGAGGTTTTGTCACCCATTTTGAGAATGCATATGAAGTTATTATAGACAATACTATTGCAACACCTATTATTATAGGCATTAAATCTAGTATTACAGTAGTTGCTTCATCTACTGGTTGAAGCGGCATACTTATATCCAGATAATATGGAGCATTACTGTCTCTTATATACAAAGCTACAGTTTTTTGATAGTTTTCATAAGAGTCACTAATATTATTAGAATATGGCAAAAATGAAAGTTCCTTATTCCCATATTCAACTTTTCCATTTGAGTCTCTTAATAACACACCTACATTTTCATGCTGTGAAATTTTATATAAATGTTGTTTCAATTCCTCTAAATCATCTCTCCTTGACCTTGCTGCTAAAACTGTCAATCTATTATTTATAGACTCTACCTTATATTTTTCATAGTATGGAGGTAATAAGAAGTACAAAATCAGATATATAGTTATTATAAGCCCTATAGATAATGTAGTTATTATTAAAAATATTTTTGTACTTATAGCTAATTCTTTCCATTTTTTCTAATTCTTATCAAGACTGTATCCTATTCCTTTCACTGTTTTTATATATGGAATTCCAATTTTCTTATATTTTTTATATGGGCATCTACAACTCTAGTATCTCCATAGTAATCATAGCCCCATACACTATCTAGTAAATTCTCTCTAGTAACTACGTGGGGATAATTCTCTATTAAAGTCTTTAATATGTTAAATTCTTTTAATGTCAATTCTATTACTTCATTATCTAAAAATGCTTGATATGTGTTTAAATCTAAACTTAGCTTCTCAAAACTTAATGTATTAGACTCATTATATTTGCCACTTCTTCTTAAAACAGCCTCTACTCTTTTCATCAACAAGGTAAATGAAAAAGGTTTTGTTATATAATCATCGCACATTAGTTCAAATCCTTTAACTTGATCACTCTCTTGATTTAATGCCGTTAAAAATATTATAGGTATATCTGAACTCTGTCTTATCATCTTACATACAGCATGTCCATCTAAATTAGGCATCATTACATCTAATATAACCAAATCAAATTCACCTTTTTTAAAAGCTTGTATACCCTCTATTCCATCATTTGCCGATTCCACGCTATATCCTTCTGCACTTAAAAATTCTACTATCAATTCTTGTATATTACTATCATCTTCTATTACTAATATATTTTTATTTTTCATAATAATTCTCCTCTAAATTTCAAAATTGCTTAATATATATATTATAATTTGCATATGAATTTTCTATGAATATAATTTTACATTATACAAAATCAGTCTATATATAGATATTATCATAAAAAATATGAGTAGAAAATAATTCAAATTAATTTTCTTACTACATATTTTACTTTATTTACTTAGTTATACTTATATATTTTTAGTACTTATTATATAAAAAAATTAAGTATATAAAACTAAATATAATTAATGATACTCCGATAAGCTCTAAACGGTCTGAGTTAAACATGGAATTAACAGCATAGCCTGCAACAATACCATGTACAGATCCAACAATAACAGGAAGTATAAAAAATATTCCTAATTGTTTAAACACCGCTTTATTTATATATGCTTGACTTACTCCAATTTTTCTTAAAGTATTAAATCTTTCTTTATCAACACTAGCATCTTGGATACATTTAAAATACATGATGCTACCTAGTGATACTGTAAATACAAGTGCTAAAAAACATCCTACAAAGTATACACCATTTATTGCATAATATATAGTTTTATCAAATTGATCAGCACTATAAATTTCACTTTTTGAATTTTCTCTCATGTATTGAGCTATCGAGTTAGTGTTTTCAAAGTTATTAAGTGTGATAGCTTTAAAATATACTTCTTTTTTATTTAACTTAGTTTTTAATTTTTCATAATCGCTATCATTTAAGACTAGTGTACCATTAGTTGATTGTCCCATTATATTAGAAGGTATATTTTTATTAATTTTTATTGATTCATTACTTATTTTTAAATTATCATTTATTTTAAATGCATTCATAACCCTTGCATCTATTAATAAAATTGCCTCACCTTTTTGTGGTTTATTTTTTCTATATCTTTCTCATGTTTTACTTTTCCATGTTTTAACAAATTTTCTACATCTGAATATTTAACTAAATACACATCATTTATATACATACTTAAATTTGATTTGTATGGAATTAAATCTACAGTAGTTTTATACTTAACATCTTCGTTACTTAAATTTACAGCCATATCTAAAGACTTATCATCATTTTTATTTTCACTTGTATAATATATACTATATGGGTATTCATTTTCAAATCCTGTTGCAAAACAAGAACTCATACAAAATGCAACCATTATGCAAGTCAAACTACAAGCTATTAATATTGCAGCTTGAGCTAAGGTTTTATTATTATCTTTTATCCTAAAAATAATATTATTATAACTTACAATGTTTGTTTTTGAGTATAACCTCTTTTTATTTTTTATAATATTTCTTATAAAAATCGAGAAAAATCCTCTGAATAAAAAATGAGTTCCTATAATAGTCATAATTACCGTTGCCATTATAGCTATCGGAAATGCCACATTAGCTTCTTTATATTTTAATATTAGCAAGTACCCTAGAATAATTATTATAAATCCTATGACCCCTTTAGTATTGTTTAATTTGTTATTTTCTAATTGGTATATTTTTTTTGCATTTATAAGTTTACTTATATCTGTTTTTATTAAACAAATATATTCTTTTATAAAAACACCAATCAATATAATCAAAAATATTAGTAAAGTCTGAATTACTGAAATAAAGTTTATCTCAAAATTTATTACTTTATTTACATAAGATAGTTTAACTAAAATCATTAAAAATATCTTATTCAAAAGTATTCCAATACCCATACCAATTATCATTGATATTAGCCCAATTATAAGTGCTTCTAATGAAAACATCAGTGCGATCTGCTTATTTTCAACACCCATAAATGTGTATATTCCAAACTCTTTTTTTCTTTGTTCTATAAAAAATTTACTTGAGTAAGAGATAAAAAATATAAAGAAAAATATTAGAACAAAAGCGCACATTCCTCCTGCCATAGATACTGCATTTAAGTCTTTTATTTCAATGAATTGTTTACTGAAAATTAAAGTTGTGAAATTGTAAAATACAGCAATTGAGAAAACCATAGAGAAAATATAAACTCCATAGTTTTTTATACTTTGTCTTATATTCATTAAACTTAGCTTAAATAAATTCACTTACTTCACCTCCCATAGAAGTTAATAAGTTCATTATTTGCTTAAAGAAATCTTTTCTATTTCCATTACTATCTATCCTAGTGTTTAGCCTACCATCTTTTATGAAAATAATTTTATCTGAGTAACTTGCTGTAAATGCATCGTGTGTAACCATTATTATAGTTACATTAAATTTTTTATTCATCTCTTTTAAACAACTTAAAAGTTCTGATGCAGATTTTGAATCTAATGCTCCTGTAGGTTCATCCGCAAATATAATAGATGGTGAAGTTATTATGGCTCTTGCTGCTGCAACTCTTTGTTTTTGTCCCCCTGATAATTCATATGGATAGCTTTTCAAATGTTTTTTTTATTCCAAAAACTAGCTAATTTTTCAACCTCTTTTTGTATTTTATCAGGTTTTTCGTTTGCTATAACAAGAGGTAGTGCTATATTGTCTTCTATACTCATGTTATCTAATAAATTATAGTCTTGAAATATAAAACCTATATTATCACGTCTAAACCTAGATAATTCTTTATTTTTTAAAGAATGGACATCTTCATTATCATAGTAAACTTTTCCTTCACTAGGTCTATCAATAGTAGACATTATATTTAAAAGCGTAGTTTTCCCTGCCCCAGAAGGCCCCATAATACTTATAAACTCTCCATCTTTAACCTCTAAGTTTATATTTTCTAGAATTTTAAATGTATTTTTATTATTTTTAATACTTTTATTTAAATTTATTACTTTTAACATACCTTACCCTCCAAATTGTAATTATTTTATACTTATATTGTATAAGCTAATTACCTTGTAATCTATCCATCTACATTACAGTTCAGAGGCTTAATATTACACTTATGTAACATTAAAGTAATCTGATAATTTATAGAATGTTATACATACATTACAAAACTCATTTTCCTTTGATTCTATACTTATATCATGACTTAATTTATTTAATATTTTTTGATATATATAACCCCATTCCTGTAGATTTGGTTATTTCGTTATGTTTTCCTACATACCCTTTATCAAATACTCTATTTATATCCTCTGTTTTTATACCAATTCCATTATCCTTAATGTGAAGTTCTATTCCAATTTCCGAATTTTTCAAGTAAATTTCTACAACACCATCTTCTTTAATATATTTACATGAATTATTTATTATTTGTTCAATTATGTGCATTAACCATTTTTTATCACTTAACACGTTATAATTTAAATTCCCTATTTTTAACTCTATCTTGTTGTATATAAATAAATATTTATTCTTTTTTATAATTTCTTTTACTATTTTTTCTAAATTTATTTCTTCTATTAAAAAGTTAGAACTATAATCTCCACTTTTACTGATATATAAAGCTTGTTGAACTAAACTATCAATTCGTTTAAGTTCAATATTTATTTGTTTGTGTAACTCATAATTCCCAAAATATTTATTTTCTAGCTCTTTTACTCTTTGACTAATAATTTCTAAAACCGCAATAGGAATTTTAATCTCATGTATCCATTTAGTCATATAGTCATTTATCTCTTCAATTTCTTTTTTTAAACTTTCTACTGTATTTTCATTTTCTAATAATTTATTATCTATAACTTCTTTTAGCTTATTATTTTTAAATTCATATGTTTTATTATTATTTATATATTCAAATAAGCTTTTATAGTTTTTTATGTATGAACTATATCCAAGTATAAAGAAAGCAATACATACAACTAAAATCATTGTATCTATATATATTAAACTATTCAAAACCTTTTCTAATCTAAGATCTGCAATTATATTTATATTAACTATAACTACTATAAATATAACTAAATATATAGATAATTTAAATTGTTTTATATAATTTTTTAAATTCATTGTATATAATACCCCTGACCTTTTTTAGTAACTATAAAATCGCTCAAACCTATATTTTCTAAAGTTTTTCTCAGCCTATTTATATTTACAGTTAAAGTATTTTCACTTATAAACTCTTCGCTATCCCATAATTCTTCTATTATTGTATCTCTACTAACTATACTTCCTTGATTGTTCATTAATATATTAATTATTTTAAACTCATTTTTACTCAGTTCAACAAACTGATCATTGAAATAAATCTTACTTTCTAAAATATTTAAAATTACATCTTTATATTTTACAATATCAACTTTTAATGAATTGTTGTATGAGTATGTTCTTCTTAATATAGCTTGTACTTTTGCAACTAATACTTGAGTTGAAAAGGTTTTATTATATAGTCATCGGCTCCCATATTTATAGACATAACAATATCCATATCGTTATCCCTAGATGAAATAAATATTATAGGTACTTTTAATATATTTCTTATTTTATTGCACCAGTAAAATCCATCATAAAATGGTAAATTTATATCCATCAATACCAACTTAGGATTAATTGCTATAACTTCTTCTGCTATATTATCCAAATTTTTTGCTTCATGTGTCCTATATCCCCATTTACTTAAACACATATGAATTTCTCTACTTAATGCTTTGTCATCTTCTACTAAAAAAACGTCTATCATAATACCCTCCCTTTAAAACATAATATATATTTTGCCAATTATATATTATAGCACACTTTAAAATTTCATAATTTGATATAATATTCATAGTTATGATAATATATTGTAATAAAATTTACTTAAAATAAAATGAGGTAGTAATATGATTATTTTTAATACGTTTATAGAAAGCTTTTTAAATTTAGCTAGTGTTTTAGGAGTTTTTATAGTTTTTGGTATTTTATTAAACTTAATTGAATCTAAAAATAATGAACTCATACAAAATTCACTTGGAATAAACTTTATAGTATTTACTGGTTTTATAGGAACTGTAGTTCATGAGTTAAGCCATATGCTAATGGCGTTTATATTTAACCATAAAATAGTTAAAGTTGAATTATTTAGACCTTTTAAATATAAAGAAGATGGAGTCTTAGGATATGTAAAACATACTTATAATTCAAGTAATCTATATCAGCAAATTGGCAATTTTTTTATAGGTATTGCCCCTATGATTTTGGTACTTTATTCATATGGATACTTTTAATTTTATTTTCTAATGATACATACAAAGTACTTACAAATAATATACATATTGATTTGTATATTAAATACCTTGAGTCAACTGACTATTTAAAAGTTTTTAGTCTTTTAATTAATGATACTTTATTAATATTAAAAAGCATGTTCTCCCTAAAATATTTAGCTGATTTTAAACACTTAATTATGCTATTTTTCATATATTCTATAGCCACACATATGAGCTTAAGTCTCGCTGATTTAAAAGGAAGTTTTAAAGGTTTTATAGTGTGTTTTATTATTGTTTTTATAGTTACGCTTTTTATCAATTTATTAAATCAAGCTAATTTATTTAATAATATTTGATATTTAAATTTAATGTTTATGTTTTTTATTTTTAACTGTGGGTTTAATTTTTTCATTATTAACACTTTTTGTATCATTTTTAATAAATATTATAAAAAATTCACTTTGTTCATGATGCCAACGACCTTAAAAAGCAGGTCCGTTGCTCAAGTTTATAATTTCCATAAGAATAAAAAGGTGATTAATTGTTATAATATAGAAAATAATATATAATGATATTTCGTATTTTAAAGTTTAGAAAGGGTTGATATATTGGAATTAATATTGATTTTAATAGCATGTTTATTAGGATTTATGTTTATTAAATATTTATTTAAAAAAGTTATGCTATGTTTGTTCATTTTAGCTTGTTCAGGGGGAATAAGCTTTATATACAAAATTCCATATAGTATAAGTGTTTTTTAGTTTCAGTAATAATTTATTCATTTTATTCTATTTTCTCAGAAATGAAAAATATGGGCTGTAAGCTTTTTAAATCGAGAAAATCATATTTAGACGGTTGGTCTGAAAAATTAGTAGATTTACTATTTAGTATAAATTACATAGTTTTTATGATTACTTCTTATATGATATTTATGAGAATGAGTTTTTCTATGATAGATATATTTGAGTTAGGTTTAGCCTTTTTATAACATTGTTATGTATATGGATAGTTGGTCATAGTAAAAACTTTGTTTTAAAATTTATAAGACATAAAGAATTTGAAATTTAAAATAAGCATAAAAAAACAGGTATATAATATACTCTGTTTTTATGTTTATTTTAAGTTATGACATGCAACAAAATGCTCGCTATCTGTTTTAATCATAACAGGTTCCTTTTGTTCACAAATCAAAGTTTTATGTTTACATCTAGTTCTGAACCTACAACCAGATGGTGGATTTATAGGGCTCGGTACATCTCCATCTAAAACTTCTTTTTTTGTTTTTTCTCCTATGATTGGAATACTACTTAATAAAGCCTTTGTGTATGGGTGTCTAGGGTTGCTGTATATATCTTCGCTACTTCCGATTTCTACTATCTTTCCTAGATACATAACTCCAACTCTATCAGATATATGTTTTACCATAGATAAATCATGTGCTATAAATAAGTAGGTTATCCCTAACTCTTCTTGCAAATCTTCGAGTAAATTGATAACTTGAGCTTGTACTGAAACATCTAAAGCTGATATAGGTTCATCACAAAATATAAAATCCGGCTTTACTGAAAGTGCTCTAGCAATTCCAATACGCTGCCTTTGTCCTCCACTAAACTCATGTGGATATCTGTTTGCATGCTCTTTTTTTAATCCAACTTTTTCAAGCAGGTTATATACAATATCTTTTTTCTCAATCTTAGAATAATTCGTGTGTATATCTAATGGTTCACAAATGATTTCCATTACAGTCATGTTAGGATTTAAAGATGCATATGGATCCTGAAAAATTGTTTGTGTTCGTTTTCTAAATTCTTTTAAATGCTTTTCATTTTTTTTAGATATATTTTCTCCATCAAATAAAATTTCACCATCTGTAACATCATATAGTCTTATTAAAGTTCTTCCTAATGTAGATTTTCCACAACCACTTTCTCCAACCAATCCTAACGTTTCACCCTTTTTTATATAAAAACTAACATCATCTACAGCCTTAACTTCCTTTACATCTTTTTTATTAAACCACTTTTTGAATAAAATATTTTTTAAATTTTTAACTTCTATTAAATTCATTTTCCTCCTGAATATTTCCAACAGTCTACTTTATGATTTTCATTAATTAGTTTTGTTGCAGGTCTTTCAATGCACATATCCATTTTTCATTACATCTATCATAAAACGGACATCCCTTAGGAGGTTTTAGTAAATTTGGAGGTGTACCCTCTATAGATGTTAATTTTTCTTTTTTAGTGTTCACCCCTCTTGGAATTGATTTTAACAATCCTATGGTATATGGGTGCTTTGGATTTTCAAAAATCTCATCTACCGTTCCTATCTCCATTATTCTACCGCCATACATAACAACTACTCTATCACAAGTATTGTAAACTACGCCCAAATCATGTGTTATTAGCATTATAGAGCTATCTTTATCTCTATTTAAATCTTTTAAAAGATTTAGTATTTGAGCTTGTATAGTAACATCTAATGCTGTTGTTGGCTCATCAGCTATTAAAAGTTTAGGATTAGAACTTATAGCCATTGCTATACACACCCTTTGTCTCATTCCACCACTAAACTCATGAGGATACCTATTTACTCTATCTTCAGGTGAAGGTATTCCTACTTTTCTTAAAATTTCAATAGATTTTTCTCTAGCTTCTTTTTTATCTAAATGTTGATGCCTAATTATAATTTCTTGTATCTGATTTCCAACTGTTATAAGGGGATTTAGGGCAGTCATAGAATCTTGAAATATCATAGATATTTTATTTCCTCTTATTTCCCTCATATCTTTAGTACTTAATTTTAATAAATCTATTTCTTCAAAAAGTATTTCACCATCTTTTATTTTTCCTGGTTTCTCTATAATTCTCATTATTGATTTAGATGTTATACTTTTTCCACTTCCACTTTCACCAACAATTCCAACAGTTTCTCCTTTAAATACATCAAAACTAACATCCCTAACTGCTTCAACTTCTCCTTCTTGTGTAAAGAAAGAAGTTTTCAAGTTTTTAACTTCTAATATTTTTCCCACATTTCTCACCTACCTGTCATTTGCTTTTGGATCAAATACATTTCTTAACACATCTCCAATTAAATTAAAACTAAGTACGGTCAATAATATAAACATACCTGGGAAAAATGCTAAGTAAGGCGCATCCATCAAATAACTTTGAGCATCTTTCAACATACTTCCCCACGATGCATTTGGCTGAGTTACTCCAACACCTAAAAAACTTAATGATGATTCTAATAGTATTGCGGTTGCTATATTTATAGTAGCTGAAACAATTATAGTTGGTAGTATACTTGGAATTATATGCTTAGTTATTATTTTAAAAGAACTTTGTCCCGACGCTTTTGCGTATAATACATACTCTCTTTCTTTTACCGATAGCGTCTCTCCCCTTACAATTCTAGCAATTGACATCCATCCTAGAAATCCAATTATAAGTATTAAGTTTTTAACTGATGCCCCTAAATAAGAATTTATAACCAAAATTAAGAAAAATGTTGGAATACACATAAGAATATCTATACTTCTCATTATAAAACCATCTATTTTACCTCCAAAATATCCACTTATAGCCCCTATAATAGTTCCTACCAATGTAGATATTATCATTGCCATAAATCCTACCATAAGTGATATTCTTCCACCATAAAGGGATCTAGTAAAATAGTCTCTACCTACATCATCTGTTCCAAATAAATGTGTTAGGCTCGGTCTTAAAAGCCTATTAATCGGATCTATCTGATTAGGGTCATAAGGTGATAAAAATGCAAAAACTGAAGCGATTGTAAAAATCACAATAATTGCAATGGCTAGTATTGCTAGCTTATTTTGTTTTAAATTTATCTTTAAATTTTTAATTACTCTATCATTCATTTTACTACCCTCTCTTATGATTTAATTCTAGGATCTACCATTGCATATAGTATGTCAGCTATCAAATTCCCGATTATCAGCATCGCCGATGAAAATAAAGTTATCCCCATAACTACTGGGTAGTCATATCCAAAAATTGCATTTACTCCTAGTTGTCCCATTCCTGGCCATCCAAATATAGTTTCTGTTATAAATGCCCCTGTAAAAATACTAGGAAGTGACATTCCAAATATAGTTATCACAGGCAATAAAGTATTTTTTAGTACATGTTTAAAAAGTATATCTTTCGTGCTAGCTCCATATGCATATTGAGTAGTGACATAATCTTGTTTTAATTGTTCTATAGTACTTGAACGAATGTATCTTATATACACTGATAAATTGTAAAAACTTAAAACCGTAACGGGTAATATTAAATGATTTATTAAATCTAAAGTTGTATCTACTCCAATAGTTCTCATCCCTACACTAGGGAATATATTTAATTTTATTGAAAAAACATATATTAGCATCATTGCAAACCAAAAACTAGGTATAGAAATTCCAATATATGAAATTACGTTTAAGACTTTGTCTATTATTGAATTTTTCTTATACCCTGATATAAGTCCTACTGGTATTGATATCATAATAGATATTACTAATGCACTTCCAGAAAGTAAAATAGTTGGCCCTAACCTTTCCAATATAAGATCTAGCACAGGCTTACTATTAACCATTGAGTATCCTAAGTTACCTTGTATAGTGTTAAATAGCCATTTAAAATATTGAACTATTATTGGGTCGTTAAGTCCCAAACTTTCTCTAATTCTTTCTATATCTTCTACATTCATATCCGGTGATATGTATGCCTGTAGTGGGTCTCCTGGTGCTAAGTGCATTAATATAAATGATATTATAGTTATAAAAAACAACATTGGTATCATATTTAAAAGTCTTTTTATAATTTTTTCTTTCATACTGTCACCCCAATCTAAGCTTACTTGAAAAGAGCTGTTTCTATTATGAAACAGCTCTAAAATTTATATATCATTTTCACTACTTCTTATTTAGTTTAGATAAATCTTGGAACATATATATCGGAACTAATTTAGCTTCATCTATTCCTGTGTATTGTTTATCTATAGCAACCATAGATTTAGGGTATGCTATCGGATATAATGAAACGTCTTCAACTATTTTTTGTTGAATTTCTTGATATAATTCTCCTCTTTTAGCACTATCTGTCTCTACAGATGCTTCCTTAAATAGTTTATTTACTTCTTCATTTGAATAACCTTGTACATTATTTGACTCTTCATTTGTAAATATAGATGCATAGCCTGCTGGTTCATTCCCCATAACATAACCATTTATAGCCATATCAAATGTTCTAGTAGATAAATCTTCTGTAAATAATTGGCCTAAAAATGCACTTCTTTCTAGAGGCACTAAATCAACTGTTATTCCTATTTCTTTTAAGTTATTTTGTATCACTAATGCTATTGATTCTAAAGTTTTATCTCCATTAGTATATCCTAATCTTAATTTTAAATTTTCAGTTCCTGCAGATTTTAATAATTCTTTAGCTTTATCTTTGTTATAGTCATATTTTTCAACATCATCTGTGTAATATAATGTATTTGGTGCAAATAATGAGTATGCTTTTTTAGCATATTTATCTGATCCATAAGCTGATGTCATTATTTGATCTTTATTTATTGCATAAGCTATAGCTTGTCTCACTTCTTTTTTAGCTAAATCTTTATTTTCTTCACATAAAACTAAATTGTCTACCATTCCCTCATCAAACATTTTTACATCTAAATTTTTATTCTTAGATACAGTTTCAACTTGATCTGGTTTAACATAATTCGCTTGAACTTCTCCATTTTGAAGCGCCATAGTAGCTGAATTTCTATCTGGAATTATTCTATACGCTACGGTATCTAAATTGGGATCTCCCAAGAAATAATCTGTATTCTTATCTAGTAGTATACTTTCTCCAGATTTTACTTCTTTTATTTTATATGGTCCAGAACCTATAGGTGAATTATTTTTTTCACTCTTAGCTATATCTTTCTCCCCTTCAAATATATGCTTTGGTATAGGTCTTAAAGAACTTAGTGTATCTTCAAATGACATTAAAACTGATGGCAATTTAACTTCAAAATTTTGATCATCTATTTTTGAATTCAACAGGTTCTCCATTTACTAAAAAATCTGCTCTTCTTATTGAATTTTGATTTTTATCCATAATAGCATTGTATGTATATATAATATCGTCTGTAGTTATAGGCTTTCCATCATGCCACTTTAAATTATCTCTTAATTTAACCTTATAAGTTAAGTAATCATCTGATATATCAACTTTTTCAGCTAAGTATAACGTTTTCTCTTCACCTTCTATAACATATAGAGGTGAATAAATAGCATTCATAAGCGTCATTGATGCTCTATCGTTAGCATATAATGGATTTGTTGTTTGTGGATTTCCACCGGCTACTAAAGTTATGGATTTCCCACTTGAAGCACTATTTGTTTTCCCTGAGTCTTTACTTTCTGAACCTTTAGATGAACATCCTACAGTAAACAACATCGTACTAATCAGACCTAGCGATATTAATCGTTTTGCAATTTTCATTTTAATCCCCCTTGAAATTGTATAAATATTAGATATTAGTCCCAGGTCTATTGTATGAAAATTGTATAAATATGTAAAATTGTTATTTTCTATTTCTTGCTATTCATATATAGATAAAACAATCACATTAAATAAGGTATTTAAAGCAATTTTTAGTAAAAAAATAAAAAAGGATTAAAAAATCCTTTTTTATTTTTAATTTATTTATTAACTTGCTTTGCTTTCTTTGTTAGCTTCTTTTTTAAAGCTTAATTTAGGAAACTCTATTACTAAAGAGATACTTGCAAATATTAATAGAAGTATTGGATAATATAAAAATTTAATAACTCCTATAGATGAAACTCCAGCAATTCCTACAGCCGTTAATATTTGAGCTCCATAAGGAATCATACCTTGCCAACATGATGAAAATAAATCTAATATACTTGCAAGTTTTCTTGGATCAAGACCATACTTTTTCCCAATGTCCTTAGCTAATGGTCCTGCTGTTATTATAGTTATAGTGTTATTTGCTGTACATAAATCTATTATACTAGCAATTAAAGCTATTCCAAACTTAGCTCCAGTTGGGCTTTTTATCTTGCTTGTTACAAAATTTAATATGAAATCTATACCACCATTGTGTTTTATTAGTCCTATTACCCCACCTACTATAACTACTAATATACATAACTCTTGCATTCCAGCCATACCTTTAGATACAGCATCTATAAATTGCCACATATCTAATGTTCCTGTAAAAATTCCTATAGCTCCTGCAAATACAACCCCTCCTGCAAGAAGTACAAAAACATTTGCTCCAGCTAGAGCTCCAACTAATACTGCAACATACGGTACAACTTTTATAACTTCATAAGGTCCAGCTTCAGCTGAAGCTGCTGTCCCTGCTGTCATTACAGCTATTATTATAAAACTTAGTAATGCTGCTGGAAGTATAATAAAGAAGTTCATTTTTACCTTATCTTTCATCTTACAACCTTGTGTACTTGCCGCTGCTATAGTTGTATCTGATATCATAGATAAACTATCTCCAACCATAGATCCACCAACTATTATTGCTACTAGTAATTCTAATTGTATTCCAGTTTTTTGCGATACTCCTATAGCAATAGGTGTTAGTGCAGAAATCGTTCCAACAGATGTTCCCATTGATGTAGATATAAAACATACCATTAAAAATAAACCTGGTACTAATAAATTTGGTGGTAAAATCGCTAAGCTTAAGTTTACTGTAGAGTCTACCCCTCCCATTGATTTAGCTACACTACCAAAAGCTCCTGCTAATAAAAATATAACAATCATTATTAGTATGTTACTATCTCCCGCACTCTTTAAAAAAACTTCCATTTTATTATCTAAAGATTCTTTTGGATTAATTATAAATGCCACTACGGCTGCAATTACAAATGCTGTCAATGCTGGCATTTTATAAAAGTCTCCAGTTAAAATCCCACTACCTAAAAATAATATTAAAAATACACCTATAGGAAGTAATGCTATCGCACTTCCCTTTTTTTGATTCAGACTATTATCGTCTATATTTTCCATAATTTTTTCCTCCCTTTACATTATGAATAAGCTTCTTAACCCAACATCTATTGTATGAAAATTGTATAAATATGTAAAATTGCAAATATCTATGTACTAATTTGTAAATATAGAGAAAATCAATTATGTTAAATTTTAAACACTTTTTTCAATAATTATAATTTCATTAAGTGTAAAAAAGCAAGTGAATATTAATATTTATTCACTTGCTTTTTTATTTAATTTGTATATTTTTTATTCTAAGAATGAGCTTTAAACATTTTAACATATTTTACTTTACTTAGAGAATATGAAAGCGGAATAGCTATTACCATACTTATTATCCCTTGTATTAAGTTTGCAGGTATAGAAGCTGCTGAAATTATAGCACTACCTTTTAATAATATTCCAGCTATAAAATATCCTATTACCATTGTTAAAGTTCCTATTCCTGTTGAAAGTACACTTTTTATAATTGTATTATTATTTTTCATTATAATTCCAACTAAATATCCTTCTAATCCTTTTATTATCAGAGTAAATATTGCCCAATGAGCATATCCACTTAATATGTCAGCAAAAGCAGAACCGATTCCTCCTGCTATCATACCTGTTATAGGTCCAAATAATATTGATGAAATAAAAATCACACTATCTCCAATATTAACATATCCATCAGTTCCAGGTATTGGTATTTGTATGGCCATAGTAGCAATACAAACTAAAGCTATCATCAGACCCTTAATCACTGTTTTCCTTGTATCCTCATGCATATTATATCCCTCCACGATCAATTCCTTATGCTTTTATTATAAAGAAACGTATTCAAACATACAATAATTATTGTACCCATACAATTATTATTTTGATTGTATGGATACAATGATCATCATATACATATATAATTTTTACCCTAAATTTTCATAATTAAATTTTAATTTACCTAAGCGTAAAAAATAGCCTAATTTGGCTATTCTTTTTTATTACTTATATGCTTTAAAGTTTTTTAATCTTAATGCATTACTAACTACAGATACTGAACTTAAACTCATAGCAGCTGCTGCTATCATAGGATTTAATAAAGGTCCTCCAAATAAATATAAAATCCCTGCTGCGACAGGTATACCTATTGTATTATATCCAAATGCCCAGAATAAATTTTGCTTAATATTTTTAATTGTTTCTTTACTTAATTTGATAGCTGTAGGGACATCCATAAGATCACTTTTCATTAATACAATGTTTGCAGATTCAATTGCAACATCAGTTCCACTTCCTATGGCAATACCTATATCAGCCTTAGCTAATGCAGGAGCGTCATTAATTCCATCACCTACCATTGCTACAAAATTACCTTTTTCTTGAAGTTTTTTAACTTCATTTGCTTTATCTTCTGGCAATACTTCAGCTAAAACAATATCTATACCAACTTCATTTGCTATTGCATTTGCTGTTTTTTATTATCTCCAGTAACCATGGCAACTTGAATTCCCATTTCATGTAATCTTTCTACTGCTTTTTTACTGTTTTCTTTAACTATATCAGCAACAGCTATTATACCTGCTAGTTTATTATCAATAGATATATACATTGGAGTTTTACCTTCACTTGCTAATTTATCCGAAATTGTCTCTAACTCACTTGTACTTATATTTTTATCATCCATAAGTTTCTTATTTCCTAATAATATATTCTTTTTATCTATTGTTACTTCTATACCATGACCTGTTATAGAGTTAAAATTAGTTACATTTAAAATTTCTAATTTTTCTTCCTCGCCTTTTTTTACTATAGCTTCTCCAAGCGGATGTTCTGACCCTTTTTCTGCACTTGCTGCAAATTGAAGAAGTTCTTTTTCACTAACTATATTAGTAGTTACAATATCCGTTACAACAGGTTTTCCTTCTGTTATAGTTCCTGTTTTATCAAATATTATAGTATTTATTTTATGTGCAGACTCTAGTGCTTCTCCACCTTTTATTAATATACCATTTTCTGCGCCTTTACCTGTTCCAACCATTATAGCTGTCGGTGTTGCAAGTCCTAATGCACATGGACAAGCTATAACTAATATAGATATAAAAATAGTTAGAGAAAATACTAAATCTTTTCCACCTACAAAGAACCAAAGTAATGCACTTATTGTAGCTATTGCTAGAACTGTTGGCACAAAATAACCCGATACAGTATCAGCTAATTTTGCTATAGGCGCTTTGCTTCCTTGTGCATCTTCAACTAATTTTATAATCTGAGCAAGAGCAGTATCACTTCCTACTTTTTCTGCTTTAAATTTTATATTGCCATTTTTATTTATACTAGCTCCAGTTACCTTATCTCCAACTTTTTTCTCAACAGGCATACTTTCTCCTGTAAGCATAGATTCATCTACTAAAGTATGTCCCTCAATTACCATACCATCTACAGGTATCTTACTTCCTGGTTTTACTACTATAATATCATCTTCTTCAACTTCATCAATTGGTATTTCTAACTCCTGTGAATTTTTTATTATTATTGCAGTCTTTGGCTGTAATCCCATAAGAGTTTTTATAGCTTCAGAAGTTTTTCCTTTAGATCTAGTTTCCAGATATTTCCCAAGTAATATTAGTGCTATTATTATACCAGCACTTTCGTAATATAATTGATGATCATGCCCACCTACATTACCAATTTTTCCCGTAGCAATTTGTATAGTGGTATATATACTGTATATAAGCGCTGAAGCTGTACCTATTGCAACTAAAGAATCCATGTTTGGACTTTTAGTTATTAATGCTTTTGTTCCATTTATATAAAACTTATATCCCGCTCCGATTATAGGTATTACTAATAATAATTGAACTAATGCATAGTTTAGTGAATTATGCATAGGGTTTATAACCTCTGGTATAGGTAATGGTCCAAATGGTTTAGGCATCATTGGTCCCATAGCTATATATAATAATGGAATTGCAAATACCATGGATATTATAAGCTTATTTTTAAGAACCTTTATTTCTTTTTCTTTTCTTATTTTATCTTCATCTATATTATTATCTTTAATTTTTTCTACAACTTTATACCCTGCTTTTTCTATTGCGCTCTTAATTTGTGATAACTTTACTTTTGATCCATCATACTGTATTGTTGCTTTATCTGTTGCTATATTTACATTTACAGATTTAATACCCTCTAGTTTTTTTATACCTCTTTCAACTGCTTTTGCACAAGATTGACATGTCATTCCTTCTATTTTTATATCAATTTGCTTAGCTTCATCTACAACTTTATACCCTGCTTTTTCTATTACACCTTTAATTTGTGTTAATTTAACTTTAGACCCATCATACGTTATTGTTGCTTTATCTGTCGCTATATTTACATTTACACTTTCTACTCCATCTAATTTTTTTATACCTCTTTCAACTGCCTTTGCGCAAGATTGGCATGTCATTCCCTCTATTTTTATATCAATTTTTTCAAACAATTCCGTTTTTTTCACCTCTTCTTTTATACCATAACCAGCTTTTTCTATAGCATCCTTTAAATCCTCGAATTTAACTTTATTCGGGTCATACTCTATCTCTAGTTTTTCTGTTGCTATGTTTACACTCTGATTTTCTACCCCATCTAATTTTTTAACTGCTTTCTCAACAGCTTTTGCACAAGCTGCTCAAGTCATCCCAGTTATTTTATAAGTACTTTTGTTTGTATTTATACTCATCGGTTTTCACCATCCTTAAATTTAATAGTTTATAATAATATTATATACCCCCTATGGGTATTTTGAAACACTTTTTTAATAAAATTTAATTTTATATATATTTAACTAAATTTTATAGGATATTCAAATTTTTTAGTAATCATAATTTTATTAAGCATAAAAAAGCTGGTAACCTACTAGATACCAGCTTTTTTATTTCATTAATATTTCGATTTGTCCAAGTGACTTTTCTTTTCCATCTATACCAACTCTAGTCATTATATATATTTCGTGAAAATCACCTATAGTTTCAATATCATTATCTTTTATATATCTCATAATTACATCATAGTATTTACCTGAATCTCTATATGCATCATCAAAGTACATAGTTAAGTATTTGCCTTTAGGTATTTTTATTATTTTTCATCTATAAAATTTTTATTCTCACCTAAATTTATCATTACATTTTTATAAACTACATTATGATTTAACTTCATATCACTATATGAAGTTGTGAATGCAATTTCAGCATTTACATTTTCATAGTCTCTTTCTACTTCTAATAATACTTTTCTCAAAATAATTTCAAATTCATCCGTATATCTATCTTTGTAATGATATGTTTTAAAAGTTCTTTCTTCATTATATTTTATAAATACAGTGTTAAGCCCCTGATCAAGTGAAATTTTTATCTTGTTTTCAAGAGACTCAATTTTATTTTTTATATTTTCTAATTCTCTCATTTTTTCATAAATTATTTGTTTTTGATTTCCAAGTATATTAAAAATTGATTCTAAAGATGTATAATTATGTGTTACTTCCTTTATTTCTTCTAATGGCATACCCATAGCTTTGCATTGTTTTATTAAATCTATAGTACTAAAATCTTTCATAGAGTAATACCTGTATCCTGTAGTTTCATTTATGTATGAAGGTTTTAACAATTCAACTTTTTCATAATGTCTAAGAGTCTGAACCGATATATTGTTTAGTTTAGCCATTTGCCCAATAGATAAATATTTTACCATTAAATCACCTCTGCTATATTTTAGCATACTGTTAGCTTAAATCTATGAAATATATTGAATTTATATTTCATAACAACTTTATTAATTAAAATATCTCTATTTTATTATTTTCCAAAAAGCTTATTACTTCTCGTAAATTCCATTCGTTGAATCTGCTTTAAAGTTTTCAAATGTAGCTTTTCTAAAATTATATATATGTCAATTTAATCCTCCATTTAATTTTTAATAATATAATTGTTTTACCTTTTTAAAAAATAAAACCGAACCCTATAAATAGAGTCCAGTTTTTTATTTATATATTAGATGCATCACCTAAAACTATGTTTTGACTTTGATCCGATTCATTTATTACTTTAGCCGTATATCTTCTTACACTAGCCATTATATACATAACTATAAATGTTATAGATTCTGAAACTAATACACTTGACCATATTCCATTTAAACCAAATAACTTTGGTAATACAATTAAACAGATAGGTAAAAATATAATTGATCTAAATAAACAAATTAAGTTTGAAAATTTAGGTATTTCAATAGCTTGATAATAAACTAATGTGTTTAAATTTATACTTCCTATTATATAGGCTAAACATGCTATTTTTATACCATGATACCCAAGTTTTGCTATATTTGGATCAGTTGTAAATATACCAACAATGCTTCTTCCAAATACATAGCATATCAATGAAGCAGTTATACTAACAACTAATGAACACTTGCAATTAATTTCATAGAATTTTAGCATTTTTTTAGAATCTCTTCTTCCAAAATTATAACTTATCAGAGGTTGTGCTCCAAATGTTAATCCTAGTAAAACCATGTAAATGTTTGTAGTTATATAGTTTATTATACTATATGTAGATATCCCTATTTCACCCATAAAGTTTGATAACGCTATATTGTGTAAGAATACTATGATTGAAAAACTTGCTTGCCCAAAAAACGATGGAAATCCAATGTTTAAAACTTCTTTTATTGTGTCTTTATTTAAAGATGTATTTCCAAAGCTTAAATATCCTCTTTTCTTTAAGAAATGCGGAAGAAGTATAGCTACTGTAACTATTTGTCCTAAGCCTGTAGCTATTGCAGCTCCTTTAATTCCCATATCGAAAGTAAATATAAATACATAATCTAATATTACATTAGTTATAGCTCCTGCAATAGTTGAAACCATCGCAAGTTTAGGTCTATTGTCATTTCTTACAAAACTATTTAATACTATACCTACTAAGTTAGGCGTACAAAAAATAGCATAATACTTAAGGTACTCAACTGCCAAAGGTTCTAGATTATCCGTTGCTCCTAACATTCTTACAATTGGCCCTGTAAATACAATACAAACTATACTTGTTACTATACTTATAATTAATAATAACTTAAATACTTGTCTAAATATATCAACTGCTTTGTCTATATCTTCAGCACCTACATTCTTAGATACTAAAGCGCCTCCTCCAACTGCTAGCATACTTGCAATCCCAAATAAAACTACAGTAAATGGAAGAACTATATTTACAGCTGCTAATGCAGAGTCTCCAACACCTTGGCCAACAAAGATTCCATCGATAACGGTATATAATGACGATATAAACATTGCCAATGATGATGGTACTGCATATCTTAAAAATTCACTAACCATAATTTCCCTCCTATTTATTTTTCCTAAAACACATTATAAAGTCTATAGTAGGTATAGAGTCAATATCATTCATCAAACATTTTAAGTTTTCTAATAAAATAAAAAATTCACACCTTCTAGTGTGAATTTTATTTATTATAAATTCTATCTGTTTTTGTCATCCTTTAATGTAGCTAAAGTATATAAAGAGTATAATCCAGCTACCCCAACTAATGTAAATATGCTTCTACTTATCATTGAATATGTTCCTCCAAATAAATATCCTACAAGATCAAGCTCAAATAATCCTATGGAACCCCAGTTTAAAGCTCCTATAATAACTAATACTAATGAGATTTGTTTTAATAACATATTTATACACTCCTTTAATTTTTTCTTTTAGTTATTATTTCCAGTATTTTTTCAATTATTCTTTTTTTCTAATTTTAAAATCACCATTAATAAGAAAGCTTTATTCAATAATTTATGATAGTATTATTATATAGCTATTTAGGAGGTGTTTTTTATCTTTATAAGAAACGAAACTTTAGTAGACAAAGCTAAAAGTTCTAAAAAACTACCCAATTTTATTTGGGCAATAATTTTAGCTTTATTATTTCTAAATATAGGTTCAATTTTAGGGTCTATAGTTATTATTCCCTTAATTTCGTTAATAAGTAGTATTCCTCTATTTTCATCTAACCCTGATTTTTTAATGCTACTATCATCATTGCTAAGCTTTTTAGGTATATCTTTACTAGTATTTTTTAGAGTTTCAAAAATTGAAAAAGAAGTATTAGCTCAATTGGTTTTTCTAAATACAATTGGTTTAGAAAATATTCGATAGGATTTTTAATAGGACTAATTTTAATGAGTTTAGTCGTACTTGTTCTATATTTATTTGGATTTGTATCTTTAGAACAATCTCCTTCTCAGCCTGTAGGTAAATTTGCTTTATTAAACATATTTATTGTTTTAATAGGTTGGATAATTCAAGGTGGAACAGAGGAGATTTTAACTAGAGGATGGCTTATGAATATTTTAAGTGCACGCTACAATGTAAATATTGGTTTATTTATTTCATCTGTTCTTTTTAGTCTACTTCACCTATCTAACCCCAATGTTAACATAATAGCCATTTTAAATATAATACTAGTTGGATATTTATTTGGTTTATATGTAATAAAAACGAATGACCTTTGGGGTGCTTGTGGTATGCATAGTGCTTGGAATTTTGCTCAAGGTAATTTATTTGGATTTGAAGTTAGTGGGTTAAATGTTTCTATTGGAAGCTTATTTGATTTTAATTTAACTGAAAATGAGCTTCTATCTGGTGGTGTTTTTGGACCTGAAGCTGGTATTGCATCTACGCTTATATTGATAATAGGTATAGTTGCTATTCTCGTACTTGATAGAAAAGGCTTCTTTAATAAATATTTTTAATAATTATCTTAATCTCACTAATACTATTAATAACGATATTTTCTTCAATTTAGGAGGATTTTTATGCTAGAAGAACTTATGAATAAATACATTCCTATTTTAGTAAGTGTTTTTGAGTTTATGGGCGTTGTAGTTATATCTATAGGAGCATTTACAGCATTCTATTACTATATTAGGAAAGTTTTATTTAAAATAGAGGTTAGTGTAAAACACCAATTTGCTACGGCTATGGCCACAGGTCTTGAATTTAAATTAGCCGCTGAAATTTTAAAAACCGTTTTGGTTAAAACATTAGATGAACTTGTTATTTTAGGTGCTGTATTTTTACTTAGAGTTCTTATGACCTTTGTTATAGAATGGGAAATTAAACAAGATAATAATGAAAATAACATAAAAAGTTAATATTTTACTACTAATCATAATATAACTGAGCTACTTGTTTTATATTTTTGGTATTAAATATTATTGATAAGTTTTAGCTCAGTTATATTATTTTTTATTTTTAAAAATATTAATAAAATATTTATTATTTTAATCTCCATGGTTTTCCTGTCCCGTGTGAGTTTTCAGGATTATCACCTTTTGTCCAATAGTTTGCAATATATGATTTCCCATTATAAATCACTTCATCACCTTCAATATAAATTACATCTGGATACCATTTATTATCATTTAAAGCTGGACCAGAGATTAATTTCCATCCTGTAGATTGCCCTTGTCGATCTTTTGGATCTGGTTTAACTCCAGCGTTAATCCACCAATTATTTTCATAAGTGTTTCCTTCAAAAACTACTTTTGTTCCTGGAATCGAGTAGTTTATATTTTGATTCCAAGTATCCTTTGTTTCTTCACTTTTCTCTTTTGTCTTAAATGATACATACGATGGTAATGAATAGTTTCCTGATGTATCAAATGCTCTAACAATTAAAGAATAATTTGTATTAGGTATTAAATCATTTAAATCAACTGTTGTTGTAGAAGAAGAACCTATATATTTTTTATTAATATCATCCCAAACCCAGTATTTAGAAACTCCTACATTGTCAGTTGATGGCTCAAATTGTATTTGAGCTGATGTCTCTTTTATATTAATAGCTTTAACATTTTTAGGTGCTGTAGGTGCTTCAGTATCCTTTTCTTCACCTGGTTGATCATCACTATTAAGCTTAACTGTCTTTACAACTATATTATCAAATAAATCTGTTATTATTAATTTTGCATAAAGACCATTTGAACTATCTAGTGACATATATTCGTTTACTTCATAATTATATGATTTTATATTATCAATAGTTTTTATTGCTTTGCCTTCCATATAAGAATTATTATAAACTTCTATTTTGCCTTTAAATTGAGGTGTACTTTCATTCTTTAGTTTCCATGAAATATTTAATTTCCCATTTTCATATTTACCGTTTATAATATCAAAATCTAAAACGCCAATATCCGGCTTGCTTGCCTGGTTTAGTGTAAATACTTGACCACTATTAATAGATGGTTTCACATTACCCCCTGCACTAACCCAAACGTAATCAGAGTTACCCCCACCATTCCAGTTCATATTAGGATACTGGCTAGTTATTCTTTGTTTATTTAAAGAGTTCCATTCTCCATCCGAAATATTTCTACTAAAAAATTTTTAATCTAGCTTCCCTTTCTTGATATCCATTTCCAGCCCAATCCTCTTGAAACATTCCAGTACCCCAGTTAAAGTTAATATTTGCTACTGGGAAATCTAAAACAGCTATTTGTTTCCATTGTTTGCTAGATTCATCTCTTATCCATTGCCCAAATTTTGTGTGTCCATCTTCTTGCCAATTACGCATAGTCATCTTATACCAACTATTTGGTTGCCAATTATATCTTGTTTCAACTTTCATCCCTTCACCTTCACCACCAAAACGTGATGCAGACGAATTTGGAGAAAGATATTCTGCTTCGATTGGTTTTCTAATAGATATTGGATCCCAAATTGCAAAATGGGCTGTACGTCTATCAGCCTGTTGTTGGAAACCAGCATATCCACCTCCTTCTCCACCTGAATTCCAATTATGAACTGCCCAATATGTATATGGTGGATTTTTGATTGCACTCCAATCCTTAGTCATAATATCTGATGGCTTTTCATTTACAGGATTGACATACATACCTGTTGCATTTGTTGCTGCTTGAACTATGTTTGAGTTCCCAATCCCCAAAATAATAAAAGCAGTAATAATTCCAATTAAAAATAATTTTTTTTTCATAAACATTACCCCTATTGTAATAAATTTAGCTTATCTGTAATTATTAACAACATAGATTTTTTATTTGAAAATATGTTTAATTACATGCTTAAATTTATTTATCGACATAAAATTTATATAATTTATATATATTTTTATTTAATTTTATTTAATTTTCATGTATTGATTTAAATTATATTGGTCGTACTTTTTATTATTATAACTTATTGAGTGTTTAGGACAGTTGTGTATACACCTCATACAAGCCATACAATCATATCCAAATTTCACTTTTTTATTTTTATCATAACTTATATTTGCTTTAGGGCAATTATTTATGCATTTACCACATTTTATACAACTATCATCTACTGAGAAACTTTTACCTATAAATTTTGCTATTAAGTTGAATAACTTAGCAAAAAAAATCTAGTTTTAATATACTATCTGTTGGTTTATTTTTATGCTTATAATTATTGAATTTTATATTATTTAACAACTGGTCTAACTGATAGTTTGTTTGATTTAATATTTGATGAATCTCATCGTCTGTATTTTGAGGATATTTTCCAAAATAAAAATTTCTAGGCATTGTATAAGTTTCTTTACTAACAATGTTATATCCCTTTTTTTCAATTTATTTCTAATGAGTCCACTCCATGAGCATTAACTGTTCCTGCTGATGTGCAGTAAACTATGGCATTAGATTTATTTTTAGGTACATTTTTAACTACCCATTTTAAAAGTTTTTCAGGTACATTTGATGCATAATTTGGTCCTCCAATTATAAGCAAATCTACATCTGCATCAACTGTAGGGTTTTCATCTATACTATTAATTTTAACTATATGTTTTTCATTCTTTAGTTTTTAGCTAAATACTCTCCTACATATTGTGTATTTCCTGTTCCTGAAAATATAATATATTAATCTTCATATCTGCCTCCTAATATTTAAGTCCTATTTATTGCATAAGTTTTCTTTCATCTTCATCAATGTAGATAGAGTACAATCCAAAGAAGATGAATCTAATCCAGATATCATTTCATTATGAATTTTTCTCATAATTATTTCTAAATATAAAAATTCTTCAAAAGCTTTGTTTGTAAGTTCAATATTTTTTCCTTTGATCTTCTTTACTTTGATTTATAACTATAAATCCACCTTCTTTTAATTTATTCAAATTTCTACTTGTATTAGCTTTGTTGATTCCCATGAACCTCGCTAGCTCTTCTTGATTAATTTCATCATTATCTTTTAGTCTAAATAATGTCATTAATGTTAATAACTGTCCTTGTCCTAAATTTCTATCTTTTAAAGATTCATCCATTCTTGATTTTAGTTCTTTTGATATAAAATATATTAAATCTCCAAGAGGTTCATATTTTTTCATTTCTACTCCTCCATATGCCAATGTATTTATTTTAAACTCATTATAATATATATTAGTTGCGCACGCAACGTTTTTATAAAATCATTCATTTTTTTTATTTTTTCTATGATTTTCACAGATGAGCTATAACGGAAGGTGATAATTCTGTTGAAAAAATAAAACTTCTTGCTTTATTTGCCCAAAATGTAGTAATTCAACTTTATAAATTTACCTTTATTTTTAAATTTTATCTATAAAAATATGCCCCCTCATAGAAACAGTTTTTATTATTTTAACTGTCTACTATAAAGGGAGCATATCAGTACTTGATATAAGGGGTATTTATTTTATTTTTACTTATATTAATTTTAGCACTACTATTATCTTTTGCTTGATGTAATATTTTTATCTCCATTCCTAACTTCGGAACCTTAACACCTAATTCTGGAGCTGCTTGATTAGTAAAATCTTTATTATCGCTAAACTTAGGATTTGAAGATGAATATTTGTCTATAGCTACTCTTCCATATGATGCTCCTGCATCTATAGAAAATTTACTCCCTTTTTTAGAACTAAATGCTGCATCATGCATTTGATATTTATTACTAGCTATTGATGATTCAGTTTCTTTATCATAAAAATGCCAAGGTATATTTGTTTGATCTGCATCTACAACTGATAAATATCCACCTCCAGGATGTACTCCAGTCCAGTTTTCAGTATAATATTCATTTACATACCATACAACCATACCTGGGTCATATCCATATATCTGCCCAAATGAGTTTATTCCAGCTAAACCTTTATCTACGCCTTCATGATTTCTCCATTCTATTAAGTAATAGTTTTTAGAATAAATCTTACCTTTATCAATGTTAAATCCATTCAGTTCGAATTTAGATACTTCTTCTGCATTATCAAAGAATAATTCATTGTTATCATCAAATATTCTTATATCATCTACATAAAATCCACTTCCAAAAGTATATTTGTCTGTATGATATTCAAATTTTATTTCTACATCTTTCCCTTTGTAATGGCTTAAATCAAATATAGCATCTACCCATCCATCAGATTTCCCTGTTATTCCATTTGGAATGACTATCTCCGCTCCTGGATCATGGTCTTTAGTAGTTATATTACCTTGTATATAATTCCAATCTTGACTGCCCTTTTCTCTAACCTGTATACTTGCAAAATCCCATCCTTTTTCTATATCGTATAAAGTTTTAAATTTTAACTGTGGGTTATTAGTATTATTTAAATTAATTTCTGCTGTCATGGAGCTTTTCAATGACTCTCCATCTTTTCCTTTTCCACCCCAATACACATTTTCACCACTAAATGGTTTAACTATTTCTGTTTCTAAATCAGGTAAATTTACTTTTACTGTTTGACCAGTTTCACTTGCTTGCTTCAAATCCAATGTCAAACCTTTTTGTGTTAAGTCTTTATAATCTATCTCTGTTGATTTTTGCCAATTTCCACCGTATTTAATTTGCATAAGTTGTTTGCTATATGGACTTATCCCTGTAGGCTCCGTTCCTGGTACTTTTCCTGCCCAACTTCCAGATGACATCAAAGACCAATTTGATATAGGTTCACTATAACTACTCGAATACTGAGTGTCATACTCATCTGGCATACCTAAGTCATGCCCAAACTCATGAGAAAATACTCCACCAGCTCCATCTTCTGGATTTATAGTATAGTCATACGCTAGAAATTTTCCTGTTGAACTATTTTCACTTTGTGTTCCTTCTATTTGATAAATTCCTCCTAAATTCCATCTATGGGACCATATTGCATCACTTCCAAGACTTCCTCCTCCAGCTTCTTGCCCCATACCTGCATGTATAAACATCAAATAATCAATCATTCCATCTGGTTCATTGTAGTTACCATCTCCGTCTAAATCATATCTATCTATTTTATCAAAATCACTTAAATTTATGTTTTTATCTTTACCTAACTCTATTAATCCATCTTTTATTAATTGTCTTGCATTTATGTCATTATTAGAACCTTCCTGAGCTCCATAAGATGCTGCACTTCCTGGTACAGTATACCAATCCGTTACTTCTCCATTTATTTTTAAAGTCCCCCCTGATTGTTGCTCATAATATTGCTTCATTGACACTAAATTTTCACCATTAGGTCCTTTATATCCATTTTCGCCAAACAACATATCTTCAAAATGATCTCTTCCATAGTTTTCATAATACATATTTGATTCATCTGGCTTTATCTCACTATGTTTATAATCATCGAATTCAACCAAAACAGTCAAAACATTTACCTCTGTAACTTCATTACTATTCTTTACCTGGTACTGATTTTGGCTATGTTTTTTTATATTCTTTTTTTCTTTTAATTTAAATTCATTTTCTTGTTTAGTTATATGTTGAATTTTATTATTTTTGCTAATTCATTCATGTAGGTTCTAAAAGCTCTATTTGATTCTTCAAAGCTTGCACTTTTATCTATTTTACCTTCTTCTTTTAACATTTCTATTATTTTTTCTTCATTAGCTATAGATAAATCTACCGGTCCTCCGTTATTATCATTAATACTTCTATGTGACATGTGTATATTTTGTTTTTCATTATTTAATGCATTTACTGAAGTCAATGAACCTGCTAATAACCCTAATGTCATAACTAAAGATATTACCCTCTTTGAGTGCATAAAATTCCCCCTAAATATTATTTTCTACATACTATGGAATATAACGTCCCAATTCTAATATATAATTTAATTTTTATATAAATTTAATCTGTTGTATAAAAAAAAACACCTTATTATTTAATAAGGTGTTTGCTATTTCCATTTACCAGTATCCAAGAATTTTTTAGCTCTATAATTAGCGTTTTCTACTAAATTTTTATCGTAACCCATAAATTCTAATAACTTTATAGCATTTCTAGTTCGTGTCCTTCCACCATGAAGCTTATAATCAAATTTTATATCATTATCAGTTATAGACTCTTCAAAATGATAGTTTTCAAATATATCATCAAGCATATATGTAAGTTCTACATCATGTGTAGCCGCAAAACATAATGCATTTTCATTGCCTATGTTTTTTAAAACCTCACAAGAAGACGCTATTCTTTCAACTGTATTTGTCCCCCTTAAAATCTCATCTACAAAGCATAAGCATGGAATACTATTATGTACTTGATCTAATATCCTCTTAAGAGATTTAATTTCCACTATATAATAACTTTCACTACTGTGTATATCATCTTTTAATGCCATAGAAGTATATATATTAAAATATGAAGATTTATATTCTTTAGCAAAACAAGTATATATAGTTTGTGCCATTATAGCATTTATTGCTATAGTTTTTATAAATGTAGATTTTCCAGAAGCGTTAGATCCAGTGATTAGTACCCCTTTTGAAAAATTACCATTGTTCAAAACTGGATTTTTTACAAGTGGATGATATATATCTTTAAACTCTATAGTATTATCTTCTTTTTTTTCTGAAATTTTTAAATACGGTTTTGTATAGAAATCTAAACTCTCCCTAAATGAAGCTGTAGCAATCAATGCATCTATAGTTCCTATATATTCATATACATGTTTTAATTCCTCTTTATTTTTTATTATTGTATTTTTAACTTTTTCATAAGTTATTAATTCCCTTAAAAATACTAAATTTGCGTATTCTGTAAATATATCCATATCACTCATTATACTTTTTTCTTGAATTCCTACACGTTTTCTTTTAATATTTTTTAATTTCTTTAAACTTGCGTCTATAGAATTTATGTTTTCATCTATTTCATAAATATTTTTTCTTTTATCTTATTTGCTGCATTAATCAATTTTATCATATACTTAAATCCGTCTGCATCGTAGTTTTTAACCTTATTTTTTGACTTATAAATACATTTAAAACTACAAAGCCTACAGTTAGTATTATACATATTGGATTTAAAAATAATAGTAATAAACTAATTGCTGGTAACCATGCTAATAATCTAAATTTTAGTAGTTTGCTTTTACTATTATCTTCTTTATTAAATAAGCAATTTGTTATGTAAACTTCATTGCTTTTTCCTAGCTTTCCTAAAATAAACTGTATCTCGTATCTTTCTTTTTCATTATTCTTGAAATATTCTATAACTTTATCACGTTTTGTTAGAATTTTTTGATTGTATAATGGCGTTCTTAACATATCATATAATACTTCTTGTCCAGCTGTAGATTGTGTATTATTTATTTTTTTAAAAACATCATCCATATTTAAATCATTCCAAGTTATATCATCAATTACGTTTTTTCCATTTTTGTTTCTAAAGTAACTGGATACATTTTTCATCTTTATCATAACTTCGTCTAAATTAATAGTTTTTCCATAGTTATTTATTATATTAAGTTTTATATATTTTAATTTTTTTCTATTTTCAACAATCGAAAAAGTTATTCCAACCAACAATATAACTACTAAACCTACCAATACTTTCCAAATTTCTATCATTAACTCTCCTTTTTTTATACTGATTTAATTATATTATATATTAATACGTCACTAAAAAATAGAATATCTTGGTATATATAAATATATTTTTATATTCTATCTAACCTTATAGAAAACTTTGTTCCTATATCTTTCTCGCTATATAATTTTAATTCTCCATTATGAAGTTCAATAATTTTTTTAGTTATAGCAAGCCCCAATCCACTTCCTCCATCTGTTTTACGCGCTTTGTCAGCTCTTACAAATTCTTCAAATATATTTTCTATGACATCTTCTGAAATTCCACATCCATTGTCCGCTATAATTATATCTACATATTTATCACCCTTTATTAAATCTACAGTGATAGTTGTTCCACACTCATTATATTTTATTGCATTTATAATTACATTTCCTAAAGCTCTTTCCAATGCTTTAGTATCTATAATAGAATATATACTTTCCTCAGGTATATTTACTTCAATTAAAAAACCTTGTTCTTCTATGTCTATATAATATAAAGCTATCAATTCTCTTAAAAATTCACTTATATCATGTTTTTCTAAATTTAGCTTATAACCTGGGCTATCTAATTTTGAAAAAATAAACAATTCATCAACTAAATAATTAATTCTTTTAGTCTTATTGTAAATATAATCTAGATATATATTTTTCTCATCTTCATTTATTACTAATCCTTCTGATATTGCCTTAGAATATCCTAATATTGAAGTTATAGGTGTTTTTAAATCATGAGATATATCCCTTATGATTTTCTTTTTACTGTCTTCAGCTATTTTTCTTTCTATCTCAGATTTTTCAAGCTTATCAACAGTGCTATTAAATGATTCTTTTATTTTATTAAATTCTCTATATGAATTGAACTTAACACTTACATTTGAATATCCTTCACTCATTTTTTTTATTTCATTTTCCAAAATTTTAAGTGGTCTAGATATTTTTTTTATTGATATTATAGATAATACTACAAACATTAAAAATACTATAAGTATTGTTAAAAACAAATTTAAAAAAATATATATTTTAGCTTTATTACTTCCATACATTTCATGTAAAAGCTTATAACTATAATCTGGTATCTTTACAACATATAATTTATCGTCTTGCTTATATGCTCTTGCTTCATACTTATAGTTTATATTTTTTTTGTTTATAGAATCTTCAATTGAATAAAACTTCGTTTTATCTTTTTTTACCCCTATTACATTTACTACTTTCCCATTTTTAACTTCTTCTATCCATCCCCCCTCATTCAATACCTTTTTAATATTTATATCATTGTAATTTTCCTTAAATAAATAGTTTATATTACTTTTTTAACTTCTAAATCTTTACTATTTGCAACAGTTCTTATTCCAAATAAAAGCAAATAAAGAAATATTATTATACCAATTATAAATATAAAGGTTGCTAATATTGAATTTACTATAAATATAGTATATAAACTTTTTCCTTTTCTCAAAACAATATTTCCTTTCAAGTTTTTTAATTATTATTACTAAGGTTTCAATTCTAATTCCATATTTTCAGTTAATATTTTTAATTTTTATTTACTTTCAAATTTATATCCTATCCCTCTTATAGTTTTTATATATTTAGGTTCTTTGCTACTATCTTCAATTTTATCCCTTATCTTACTTATTTGAACCATTATAGCATTATCCTCGGCTATGTAAACTTCATCCCACACAGATTCAAATAAATTTTTTTTTGTAAAAACTTTGCCTGGATTTTTCATGAATAATTCAACTATTTTTAATTCTGTTGATGTAAGTTGTATTTCTTTATCATGTTTTGTTAACTTGAAAGCTTCTAAATCTAATTTTAAATCTCCAATTTCTATTACTTTTTCTTCAATTTCAGGTGCATTCGAATATCCATAAACTCTTCTTATTTGTGCATTAACTCTAGCTAATAATTCTAATGGATCAAATGGTTTTGTAACATAATCGTCCGCTCCCATATCTAAAGCTAATATTTTATCGTATCCTTCAACTTTTGCTGAAATAACTATTATTGGTATATTTAACTTAGTTCTTATATTTTGAATTAATGAATATCCATTTAAATTCGGCATCATTATATCCACTATAGCTAAATTAACATCATTTTTATCTATAAAATTAATAGCTTCAATGCCATCATAAGCCTTAAATATTTTGTAATCATTATTTCTAAAATAAAGTTCTATTAATTCTACTATTTCTTTTTCATCATCCACAACTAAAATATTATACATTAAGACCTCCTGAAATATATAAGTCATGACACTATATTTTTTAATTTATATATAGATTATCTTATCTCCTTATTTTGAAAATATAACTTGAAATTACCATTCCTAATACAAAGTAAACTAAACTTATTATAATATTATTAACAATATTGCTATTCATATCTATAATATTTTTTAATATATAAGTTATGCTGTATGGTTTCAATTTACTAAAGTACGAACATAATATATCAAATCCAATTATTATAAAAATACCAAATGATATAGTGTGTCTTGAACTATTTATTAAAAGAGCTGGTATAAATAAAATTGAAATTAATCCTATTATAGGTATTAATGTAACTGAATATTTATAAATTATATCTATAATCATATCTAATTTTGGAACTTGGGTTAGTAACGAAGCAGCTATAAAACTTATTATTATTTGAATTATTATAGTAATCAACACGTTTATACATATAAAAATTAGTTTACTTATTAGAACTTCATTTCTACTTATAGGATTTATAAGATATATTTTCATTCCACCATTGTTAAACTCTTCAGTTATAATTTTAGAAATTAAAATTATAATAAATGTAGGTATTATGCTTATTGTAGATTTAAAAAACATTAACATTATTTCTGATTCATTTAAAAATACATCCTTATATATTTTTGTAATTGCAAAATAAGTAATTGCTGTTGATGCTAGTATTAAAATGTTAGCCAATATCAACGCCCATTTTTTATTAGTTATAAATTCATTTTTTATTATACTACTCATCGTTAATTCCCTCCTGTCACTTCTATAAATATATCCTCTAAAGACTTATTGCTTACTGATACTTCATATATAGGTATGTTTTTGTTTACAAGTTCTTTTATTACTAATGCTATACTAGACTCATTCGCCTGAACAATTATTCCATTTTTTTCTATTTTATTTACTTTCACATATTTTTTTCATTTAAAACTTTAGCTGCTTCTCCTATACCTGTAGTTTTTATGAAAAATAAATCTTTTTTAGTAGTTATACTTTTTATATCAGACTCTAAAATCTGCTTTCCATTTTTTATAATTATGACTTTATTACAAATCATCTCTATTTCATGTAGAACATGTGAAGATATTATAATAGTTTTTTTATGCTTAATCGCCAACTCATTTATTAATTTTCTCATTTCTATAACACCTTTTGGATCCAATCCATTTGTAGGCTCATCTAATAATATTATTTTAGGATTTTTTATAAGTGCCATAGCAATACCTAGCCTTTGTTTCATTCCTAAAGAATAATTTTTAACTTTTTCATTATCTCTGCCTTTAAGACCTACTATTTCTAATGCTTCATAAATTTCGTAGCTACCAGAGTATGTATCACTAAAGTTTTTTACTATTTTTAAATTTTCATATGCAGTTAAATCAAGGTATATTGCTGGGCTTTCTATGATAGCAGCTACATTTTTTATAGCATCTTTAAACTTTTTATCTATATCATATCCATCAATATAAACTTTTCCTCCATCTTTTTTAATTAAATTTAATATCATCTTCATTGTAGTGCTTTTACCTGCTCCATTTGGACCTAAAAATCCAAATATATCACCTTGATTTACAGTAAAGCTTAAGTTGTCTACAACTACCTTATCACCTCTTTTTTTAGTCAGGTTTTCAACTTTTAAAATTTCATTCATATTTATCACCTCTTTATTTAATTTGATAATATAATCTTAAGCTTGTAACCTTTCTAAAATCTTTCTACATTATTTAATATTTTTAAATTTTTAAAATTTAAAAAACTAGCTTTCCAGCTAGTTTTATTTATTACTTGTAATATTTAAGCATTGTATATTCTTTTTTGTTTTAAGTTCATTCTTATATATATAGCTAAATAAAATGACTGCTACTAGATAAAATACAACTGTAAAATAATAAGGAATCGTGTAAGAAATAGTTTCCATCAGAAAACCACCAATTGCAATTCCTATAGCTCTACTAATATTACTAGATAAGGCTATTAAACTACTCATATTGGTTCTTTCACTTTCATGCACAATTTCCATAGATAAATTTTGAATAAGTGGCATAGCCATATTCATAAGTCCATTTCTCATAAAAAATGCAATAGTTATAATAAATATTCCTTGTGGAAAAGCAATTGATAGTAAAAATGGAATAGATAATAATTGACAGATTATAACTGATTTTACTTTTCCAAACTTATTTGACATAAACGGTATAATCATTCCCCCTATTATACACCCAAATTGTGATATTGAAAGTATAGTACCAACAATATTATCTGATATATCCATAGAATATTTTAAGTATACGCTGAAAAATGGTACAATTATTCCAGCCCCTATTCCTATTAGGAATTGATAAACCATGAAACTTACAACTTTTTTATTTAATATTGATGCATATCCTTTTAAACAATCTTTTAAGTTTCTATGTTTTTCATATTCAGGTTCTTTCATGAAAAATATAGGGATCAATGCCAAAATAACCAATATAGACGTTATTATAAATATATACTTTATAGAATCACTTGATGTAAAATAATTATCTAGATAAGATGACATAATTCCTCCTAAAAAAGAAGCTCCCATCATGCCTATATTGGACATTATAAAATTTGTACTAAAAACTGATACTCGTTCTTCTTCAGATGTATTTTCAAGTATATACATGCCTTCTGAAGTAGTTTTTATACTCATCCCAAAACCATTTATAATTGCCATAATTAATATTAAGTTCGAATCATTAAAAAAAACTATAAAAATAGAACCTATTGCTATACATATAAAACCTAAATTAAAACTTTTTTTCCTCCCTATTCTTTCAATTAAGTACGCACTAAAAATAGAACCTATCGCTATAGAAAACGTATTAATTGAAAGTACGCTTCCTACAAACTGTTCTTTATAACCAATTTCTTTTAAATATATACCCACAAACATATTAAAAATTCCCATAGCAAAAGAAGCTATAAGATTTATAGTAAGAAATAATTTTATATTCTTACTTAGCTTTATCTTACAACTATTTTTCATTATATCCCCTCTTCTCATAACCTTATTGTCTTTTCACTATAAGTGTATTTCTTTTTTAAATTTTTTCAATATTCTTTCAATATTCTTTCAATAGTTTATTATAATAAAACGACTTGGTCTAATTATGTAGTTAAACCAAGCCGTTTTATTGTTTTAATCTCGTATTACATCTTTTATCTTTTTATTTAAAATTTCCCTATACTTACCACTCTTATATTTATACTCTTTAAATGAATCTACATTTCTACATATATCATTTATTACTTTTTTAGTTATATTATTTATACTATCTAAATTTTCCTCATATAAAATTTCTATAGAATCTATTTCTATTAAAGTTTCTACAACTTCCATATATATATCTTTTAATACGTGTTTACTGTCACTTTCAAAAGCTAATTCTAATTTTGCTTGATATTTTATAGGAACTACCTTTTCTTTTATAAATAAAATAAAGTTTTCAAAATCCTTTTTATTGTTAAGAGGCTCAACTTCAAATAAAATTCTAAAGAATAAATTCCATATAAATTCGCAATTTAATTTTGATATAATGAAGTTTCCTAGTCTTTCACAGAACTCATCCTCAAACTCTGGTAGCTTTCCAAATCTAATTCTTGAATTGAAGTCTATATCTTTTTTAGAAATTTCATTTATCCTTTTAAGTCCTTTTATTGTAGTATCTTCACTTATATCCATTCCATCTTTTTCTTTATTAAAAGAATAATTGATTATTGTTTCACATGGCTTTTTAAAATCTACTATAAAACCTATGTCAGCTTCCATTTTTTCTGCAAATGTATCGTAAGCAATCTTCGCTAAAAACTTTTCCATAGACTTTCTTTTGCTATCTTTGTCTTTATTATTTCCGCTGAAGTTTTTATAAACAGATAATAATTGGTTATCTATAAGTGTTAAATTTGTCTTTATAGATGCAAATACATCACTTAAAAACTTATCCATCATAACATATGCATTATTCTTATAAATAACATTATGCTCTATTTCACTCCAAAAATATTAACCATAGATTTTATCTGGATTTCAAAATTTATTTTATTATCTCCATATAAAAACAATCCATCTATTCTGTATATTTCAAACCCATTTTTTTGCTTTCTTGGTTGGTCTTTGTCTAATCTAATTCTTATATTTTCATTTTCTTCGTTATAGTAATATATATGATCTTCAGTTATATTGAAATATGATTTTAAAAGTTTATATATATTTCTTTCTTCTTCTATGAACCTACACTCTAATCTTACTCCAATTAAATCTGATAAATTATGTATTAACATTTTAGGTGTTTTATATTTATTTAAATATTTATTTCTTATAATTTTCTCTCTTAAACTATATTCACTCTTTACTCTTGAATTCACATTTAAATATTCTTGTTCGTTAATATTTAATATGCCTTCAAAATATTTTACTAGTTCTTCTGATAACATGTTAAGCGTCGGTGTTATATCATTTAACAATTCTACTGCTTCATCAATGTATTCAAATTCTCTCAAACTCATAATAAGTTCTCCTTGGCGTCTTTTTTATATAACTAAATTTTACACAAAAACTCAAATTTAAGCAAATAACGAAATTGTAATTTTATTTTAGTTATTGATTTCTATACGCCCTAGTGCCTTTTCTAAAGTAAAAAGTAATAGAGAAAAATATAGTTAATAACTCAGCAATAGGTATTGCTAACCATATCCCATTTAACCCTATAAATTTAGGTAATATAGTAATTGTCACCACTACAAATACTAATGATCTAAGCACAGATATTATTGCTGATATCTGACCATCACCTATAGCAGTAAAGTAACCTGACATAAAAATATTTGTTCCTATTATTAAAAATCCATATGAAAATAATTTTATACCTGATGTAGCAATAGTATAAACTTCTAAATCATTAGTAAATATAGATATTATATACTTACCTCCAATTATAGAAATTAAAAATATAACTATAGAACTCCATCCAATGGTTACAAAACTATGTTTTAAACTTTCTTTTATTTTTTCTTTATTTTCAGCTCCAAAATTATAACTAATCATAGGTCCTATCCCAACTGCAATTCCAAAATATACAGCTATAAAAAAGTAATAGATATATATTATTATCGACATTGCAGCAACTCCATTTTCTCCACTAAAAGTTAATATATTTTTGTTAAATAAAAAAGTAGTTATTCCTGTTGATAATTCTGTAAACATTTCTGAACTACCATTGTAACAAGAATTAAATAATTCTTTAAAATTAACTTTTGGTTTTGTAAATTCTAAATTTGAATTTTCACCTTTGAAATATAATATTCCTATTATTCCTGAAATAGTTATAGCAATATATGTTCCTAATCCAGCGCCTAAAATTCCCATATCAAAAACTACTATAAATAAAAAATCAAAAACTATATTTAAAACTAATCCTAGTGAAGACATTAAAAGAGACACTTTAGGGCTACCATCTACCCTAGCATAGTATTCAAAGTATAACTTTAACATCATCGGAATAGTCATAAGTACAGTTACAACCCCATATGATTTTGCATATGGATATAATATATCAGTTGTTCCTAAGAATCTAAGTATAGGATCTAAAAATATTACTCCCAAAATAGTAAGTACTACTCCTATAGAAATTAAAACTACTGTTACAAATGAAAATAACTCATTAGCTCCTTTTATGTTTTTTTCCCCAAGCTTTATACCAACTAAAGCTCCAGATCCCGTAGCTAGCATAACTGCAATACCAAATACTACACAAGTTATAGGTATTATAATATTTATTGATGCCAGTGCATCTGAGTTTACATATCTCGATACGAAAAATCCATCTATAGTAGTATAAAATGATAGAAATATCATTGTTATGATAGATGGAAATACATATCTTAAAAACTCCTTGTAATTTTGTTTTTTCATAAATACTTCTTCCATTTTTTCACCTCTAAATTTTTAAATAATTGATATTACTTGACATTATTAATTGTGAAGGATATAGTAACTATATTGTCAATGAAATTTTTAAAATAAAATTTGAGGTGATATGTTTGAACTTTACTGTAGGTGAATTAGCAAAGTTAAATGGAATGAGCAAACAAACACTAATATATTATGATAATATAGATTTATTTAAACCTAAAGTTGTTGATGAAAATAACGGATATAGGTACTACACGTCTGACCAATTAGAAGTGTTGGATAGTATACTAGTTTTAAGGGAACTTGGAATTCCTATAAAAGAAATTAAAGATTTTTTAATTAAAAGAGATGATAACAAAGCATTAATTCTTCTAAAAGAACAAAAAATAAAGTTGCAATCTCAACTTAAAAATTTGAAAAAAGTATAGCAAGACTTGAGAATAAAATAGAAACAATAGAAAGTTTAAATGAATATGATGATAAAGTCTACTTTCAAGAAGTAACATCTGAATTTATTATTACACAAAAAGTAGAAAAACCTTTTCAACTTTTACAAACTGATATAGCATTTAAAAAACTTTTAACTATTGTTAATAAAAATAAATATCCATACAATTATCAAGTAGGTACAATAATATCTTTAGAAGATTTGCTTAGTAAAAACTATACTACTGCGCATTCTGTATTTTTCCCTCTACATAATAAATTAAGCGCTCCTAATGTTTTAAAAAAATCTGAAGGACTTTATGCTATAGCTCTTCATAAGGGAGAATACAAAGATATAGGAAAAACTTACGAAACACTAATAGATACTATAAATAAAAATGGTTATGAAATGATAGGACCTTCTTTTGAATATGGTATTTTAGATAGCTTAACATCTTATAGTTCAAAAGATTATATAACAAAAATATCTATACCAATAAAAAAGCTTTAGCAATTTATAAAAATTGCTAAAGCTTTTTTATTTCCATTTTTCCAAACCTCTAACATAAATTCCTTTATGTCTATATTATAAACTTCCTTTAAATAATCTCCATTAAAAACTTCTCTTGAGCTTCCATAACAAACTATCTCCCCATGATTTAATAAGCAAACTGCATCACTAAAATAGTGAACTAAATTTAAATCATGTAAACTCCAATAACAATTTTATTATTATTTTTTGCCCATATAGATAAATGTTCTAACAACTCAATTTGGTATTTTAAGTCTAGATGATTAGTAGGTTCATCTAATAATATAACTTCTGGATCTTGAGCAATTGTTCGTGCTAAAAATACTCTTTGTAACTGTCCACCACTTAATTCATTTATGCTTTTATCTTTTATATCACTTAATCCTACCTTTTCAATACAATCTAATACTATTTTTTTATCTTCTTTACTTAAAGAATTAAATACTCCTGTTGAATGTGCATATCTTCCAAGTGCTACAGTTTCATATATTGTATACGGGAAATATATTTGAGTTATCTGGCTCATAAGTCCTACTTTTTTTGCTAGATTTTTTCTTGAAAAATTACAAACTTCCATACCATCTATAGTTATACTTCCTTTGTAATTTATTATATTAGCTATAGATTTCAAAAGCGTACTTTTCCCACATCCATTTGGACCTACTATACAAAGATTTTTTCCTCTTTCAACTTTAAAATTAACATTTTTTATAATATCAATATCTTCATAACCACAATAAAGATTTTTTACTTCTAACATGTCATCACTTCTTTCCTTTGCTAAAATACACATATGCAAAGAATGGTGCCCCTATAATTGCTGTAATAGCTCCTACCGGAAGCTCTGCTGGAGATACAATAGTTCTGGCAATTAAGTCTGTTATTACCATAAGTGATCCTCCAAATACAAAAGACATAGGTATTACATATTTATGTTTTGATCCAAATACCCTTCTGACCATATGTGGCGCTATTAAATCTACAAAACCGATTGTTCCACTTAATGCTACTGCACTTCCAGTTAAAATGGCTGAGTGTATAAATAAATGTTTTTTAACTCTATTTGTATCTACACCTACTGCCTTTGCCTGTTCTTCTCCAAATGTTAATATATCCATTTCTTTTGTGTATCTTAAAACTCCAATAATACCTATAATTAAAAATGGAATTAAAACTCTCACATATGACCATCCCTTCATAGAGAAGCTACCCATTTGCCAAAGACTTATACTTTTTATATCTTCACTAAAAAGCGCTGTAAGTGTTGTAAGTAGTGCGTTTACAAAAAGTGAAAAAACCATACCTGCTAGTATAATTGTATTATTCGCCATAGTTTTATCTATTCTAGAAGAAAAAACTATCACTCCATATACAGTTATTAACCCAAATAAAAAACCTATTAATGGCAATGTCAATTGCCCGAGAAATGGTATAGATATTCCAAGAACGATAACTAATCCAGCTCCTAAAGAGGCTCCTGATGATACTCCTAGCGTGTACGGGGATGCCAATTCATTTTTAAGTATTGACTGGACTACCGATCCACTAACCGCCAAACATCCTCCAACCATAAAAGCTAATAATACTCTCGGTATCCTAAGGGCCCATATTATAGATATATCTTTTGGATCTATCCCTTCTCTTAATGGTAAATTTATAACCTTATTTAAAATTATATTCATAGTATCCAATATATGAATATTGGAACTTCCTATGGAAGTTCCAATACTAATTATAAAAAATACTAGCGGTATTGATAAAATCGCTAAAGTTTTATTTTTGTTTTGCGTACGCATCTGGATTTATATACTCTGCCATTTGTTTTAGCGCTTTTACTACATTTTGAGATGGTCTTGATGACGCGTTTGTATCAATTAAGTATACTTGTCCGTTTTTCACTGCATTTACATTTTTCCAACCTTCGCGTCCTTTTATATCTTTTACTGCATCTTGAACGTAATTTACATTAGTTAATATTACATCTGGATTTTTTTCTATAACTGATTCCTCACTAGGTGATATCCAAGCTTTTTGATCAGCGAATATATTTTCTCCACCTACTAACTCTATCATCTCATTTAAAAATGTTCCATTTCCAAAGCTATATAGATTTGGTGCTGGCCCAATTTCAAAGTAAACTTTCTTTTTATCCTTTATTGTTTTTCCTATTTTAGCTATTTCATTAACTTGAGATTTCATATTGTCTACAATCTCTTGTCCTTTTTCTTTCGTACCAGTTATATCAGCTATAAACATGATATCATCGTATATACCTTGTATACTATCACTACTTGGTATATATGCAACACTTATACCAGACTCTTTAGCTACTTTAAATGGATCTTCACTATTTCCAGTTTTATTGTGTCCTGATGCTATAATCATATCTGGCTCTAAAGATACTATAGCCTCTGCATCCGGATTTGCAAAATCTATTAATTTTATATCTTTAGGTAATCCAGGTATGTCAGCTGAATATTTATCAACAGCTACTAATTTATCTGCAAGTCCTAATTCAACTAACACTTCTGTATTAGATGGAGCTGTTGATATTATTCTTTCTAATTTTTTAGGAACTGTAAAATCATTTCCTTCTCTATCTTTTACTACTGTTTCTTTTTGACCGCATCCAGCGACTGCAAGCATAACCACTAAAATAGTAGTTATTAATGTTAAAATTCTTTTTTTCATTTTCATTCTCCTTACTTATAATTTTTACTTATAAATTCAGTTTCTTGTATTCCTTCATCTTTATTAAGCTTTATAGCTAGAACAAAAAAATACCCAGACAATAGATTCGCAAAATCAAATAATAATTCATCTACATCATTTCCATTTTCTTTATATCTATGTAATAATCTTACTAATGCTTTGCATTTTGTCCTTATAATATGTGCATAACTACCACAGACTCCGCCTTGAGGCAAAACAAACTTCTCAAAAATACCTTTTATTTCATCTTGATAGAATACGGTTCTAGATTCTAACCATTTTAACTCATCATTTGTTAAGCTTACAAATGTTCTAAGCGATGCATTCATGTGATATACAAGTTCATTTATCTTACTTAATTCTTTTTTTAAATTTTCATCTTGAACAAAAGCCCTTAATAGTCCTATTGTACTTGATATCTCATCTGTAAATATTTCATAATCGCATCTTAAATCATCTGATTTATCATATAAAAATGGATACGCTAAATATTTTGACATTTTTTCATTCCTTTCGTGTTGATTTTACATAACAATGATATAATTCTATTTTTTTATCTAATTCCTTTTATTGAGATTTATTTGTAAAATAAATAATTTTCAATAAATTAATTATAAAAGCTTAATTAAAGTATACGTCTTATACAATTTTACACTCATAGTTTTTCAATTTAAAAAGACATACTCAGAGAGTATGCCTTAATCTATTCGTGTATAATCGCCTTTATCCAACCCTCAGAAGATAATTAGCCTTTAAGCATTGGCAGGTATCCCGGCTCAGCTTCATTCTACTCTCAATCCTTCCCAATTTCTCAGTGGATACTTAGATTTCGTCAGCTTTACGGTTACTGGGGTAGCTTAGAATTTTCATCTAATTCCCTATTAAGTCTATTGACACCTAATACTTACTATTTAATTGTTATATAATCCATTATACAACAATATAAAACAATGTTCATTATATATTTTCTAATTTGGTAAAATAAAATTTCTATCTATTTTTTCTACTTCTTATAAAGTCTATTATAATGTATAATACAATTAATACAGTTACAATCATAACTATATCCATTATCATAGGGCTAATTCCCATTCTATAACCCATATATCTAAATGGATTATATCCTCCAAAACCAAAAAAGCCTCGCCCATATGCTTGTGGTATATATGTTCTTCTACTAGAGCTACCTCCATAGTCATCATCATAATCATTCTTTTTATTTTTAGAATTTGTATTGTCATTAGCATTTGATTTTGAATTTGTATTTGGTTTAGTACTAAAACTTCCCGAATCAGGCTTTGTTGTGCTTGATTTTGGATTTGTCGTATTATTATTTGAATTATTTCCAGTACTTCCTTCATTTATTGTTGTATCAGGCTTTGGTTTAGTGCTAAAACTTCCTGAATCTGGTTTTGTTGTACTTGATTTTGGCTTTGTATAACTACTGCTTGGTTTGCTAGTGCTAGAACTTGGTTTAAAGCTACTTGAACTCGGCTTAAAGCTACTTGAGCTCGATTTAAAACTGCTACTTGATCGACTTGAGCTATGTGAGGATCTTCCTTTCGCCACTTGGTATTCAACATTTGAAGTTTCATTTTTATTTGAAGTTGCATATGACTTTTCTATTGAAAAAGTAAATGCACAAGTTATAGCAAATATAAATACAGTTAAAAAAAGAGTTATATTCCTTTTTAATTTGTTCATTATACATTTAACCCCATTTCTATGAACTTATTATATAATCTATCTAAATTTGATGTATCTTCTCCATCTATTACTGAATCATAGCTTTCTTCCCCTTTAAACTTAAAATACTCTAATAGTTGTTGATTGTCTTTATCTTTACTATCTACCAAATATACATATCTACTTAATGATTGATCTTGTATTTCTATTAAGTATCCCTTAACATCAAACTTGAATTCTTCATCTCCATTATATAAAGTTACTATATCTGTAGATTTTGTAAATACAAATTTTTCCTTATCACAATCATACGTGTATTCTGATTCCCTACAGTTTATACATCTATTAAAATTACACTCCTTTACGCAATTAATACACTTACACGTTTTACATTTATCTAACTTATTTATAGACTCTCTTTTATCTCTAGTTAAGTAAGATTGTATTTCATCTTCTATATTATTTTTCTTTTTAAATAGTTTAGAAAATATATTCTTATCTTCATTTTTCTTCTTTTCTAGATCATTTAAAAAAGCTATATACCCTGACAAATCATCTAACTTTCTTATAAAAACTCTTTTTCTTAATTCTTCACTACTTAACATTTGCTTTAAATCATTTGCTGCAAATACTAAATCCGTGTACATTTTATCGTATTTTTTCTTTTCATTTAAAATTCTTTCGTCCATACTATACCTCCTAAAAAAACTTAACAAATTAAATAATAAAAATTCGCTTCGCCTGAGCGACTGCGTCTGCGAACCACTTCATGTCGTCAACGCCCACTCGGTAAACTCGTGTCCCGTTACTCAGACGACTTCGTCCGTTGCTCAAAATATCATTTTTTACTTTCACCAAAACATTTATATCACTATATTATATAAGTTATCCACAAATATTAGCTAAATATAATTTCTTTAAGCGTAAAAATAAGGTAGATAGCTTTTAACCATCTACCTTTAGTAGTATATCTATTTATTCATTTCTCTTTTTATTCTTTCTAGCTCATCTTCAACTTTAGAATCAACCACTGGTGAATCATTTATATATTCATCAAGCATATCATCTTCACTCTTTGTTTTCATAGTCTCTAGTGCTTTACCATAACTTTCTTTTTCTTGAACTTTCTTTTCAAGTTCATCTAAATTTATACCATGATCATCACTTAATCCTGATAAAGTTTCATTAATCTCATTGTTTATTTCTGCTACATCAAGTCTAGTAGCTAATTCTTGTTTTTTAGATTTCATTTTAGATATTTCAAGCTCTAGTTCTTCAATTTTAAATTTGATTTCTTGTATTTTTTTATCTTGACCTTCTATTCTAACTATAGTTAGATTTAATTTATCTTGCATTTCTAGTTTTTGTTTTACAAAACCTTGAGCTTTCTCATTATCTTCTTTTAATAATGCAGCCTTTGTAGCTTGCTCGTATTTTTCTATTTTCTCTTCTAATGATTTTTTCTCATTTCTTATATTATCTACTGATGCTATAAAGTTTGCGCATTGTTTTTGCATCTTGAAGTAATTTTTCTTTTTTAGTTATTGATAAATCTAACATTTCTATTGGATCTTCATGCTTCTCAATAGCTTTGTTTGCCTTAGCTTCCACAACATTTTTTAATCTTTTAAAAAATCCCATTTAGATAATCATCTCCATTCATATTTTTATATATTTAAACTTAATATACAATTTGATTTTTAATATTAATATATATAATAGCATAAATACTATATTTTTC
>NZ_JAIXHU010000024.1:0-46867 GCF_025671395.1 Paraclostridium sp. AKS73
TCTGATACAAATAAGCTTACTTTTCTTCCAAGAGTTGTAGAGAAAACCATTAATAATCTAGTTTCTATATTTCTCATTTTTTAATCCCCTTTCTTATTTTTTAGCAACGGATAAAATCCGAAGCACATTTTAATTTTCTGGTGTTAATTCTGTGTTGTCTATTTTTACTACAGATAGTACGTCATGCTTTTGTAGACCATTTAATATCTCAGCTACATTGTAAACATCAACAACTTTTGCATCGTGTTTAATGTTTGAAAAACTTCTAGTTTTAACTATTGTTCTTCCATTTTCACCTAAACCACAATCATATTTGATTCTTAAAGCTGACATTTGAGCAACTTCTGAAGCGTTTGGAGCTAATTTCATATCTGGCATTTTCATTCCTCCTTTTAAAATTAATTTAACTTAAGTGTAATTTAGACAAATGATTAAGTCCCAAAAGATATTTGAGAATTATATAGGTAAAAAATTTTTCTGAAAAAAGTTTTTGAGTGCATTTATGTTTTATAATTTATAATCATAAATAAAACAATGAATTAAGGAGACATCTAATGAGTAAATATACTGACCAACAAATAGAGGATACTTTAAAAATTATAAAATCTACAATTATTAACTGTGAAAAAATACAACCTAAATTCAAAGAAGGTTCGCCACAACTATCTCTTTCTAGAAATCGTATAAAAGCTTTATCTATTTCACAGTCTTTAATTACAAATCAAAATAATGATTATACACAAGATGAACTTTTAAAAGCAGTAATTCAAATAACATCTATTATCAATAAAAGCAAAAAAGCTATGCTTAATTCAAAAGAAGGAACAGGAACATATACTCGTCTAAAAAAATAATTGATGCAATGACAATTTCATTGTCATATATTCAAGATGCGATCAAATAGAGGTAGTTAATAAAAATGGAGAGATAAATAAGTGCATATAATTTGGGTTCACATATTTATAAAAATAAGCATCTTAGCTTATATCTTTTTAATTTACAAGTTTTTACATAATGATAAATAGAAATTTTAAAGTGGATTTAATTGAAAATATATAACAAACACTAAATAGGAGGGTACCTAATGAATATTATAAAAATAGATGGACTCCCAGGATGCTATCCTGAGCAAATAGAAGGAACAACAGAGTGGTATTTTTGTAAAGAGGGTGAAGATACATCTTGTGATTTATATGATGCTGAAGAAACAATTAAATCGGGTAAAACTTTTTCAGGCATGAATTGCCATTTGATTCATTTTCCAGATGGTACTGTTCATAGTCCATTTGAATCTAGTGAAAACGTATATATAGAACGTCCAGTTTGGGATAATGGTAATCTATTCTTTCTGAGTATTGATTTCTGTAAACAGATAATCCATATAACCTGTTATTTTCCTGATGAACAAAGACTTGAGACTATTGAAGAATTACAATTAAATGTAGTTGAGAATTGCTATAATCTTATGTTAAAAACATCTCCTCTAATGCTTTGTAGAGATTCAAATAATGGTATATACGAAATTGTATGGCCAGAGAATAAAAAAATAGAAATAGGTCAAACAGAGGGACTACTATTTCGTAATGGTGAAGATTTATACTTTTCTGAGTGGTATGAGGATCCTGATTATCATGAAAACGTAATAATACGAGACTTGAATACAGGAAAGATAAAGGATAAATTTGAGGGATATTTATGCAAATTGCCAAACGGAGTTTATTGGAAGATTTAAAATTTATACAGAATAATTTAAAGATGCATATACATTAAAAATATGTTTTAGGGAGGTTTTTATGAAAGAGATAGAACGTAAAAATATTATAGATTTACCATACAGTTTACATGATGCAAAAGTTAATAAAATTGAAATAACATCAGACAAAGTAATTCTTTATTTTAATGAAGGTTATTATAAAATAGATAATGATTGTAATCTAACAAAGGGTTTTATAGAGTTTAATAATGTTGATTTAGATTATTGTTCTGTATGTATATTTAATTTAGAAGGTAATTTGGGTAAGTTCTCAGGAGAGAAATTTAGTTTACAAGATTTTGTAGAAAAGTTTAATACTATAAATTTCGAGATTATTGATGAGACTTATGGATATAACCAATCAAAATTTTTTGGATACATATATGAAGGAGACATAACTAAAGAATTTATTATTGAAATATATCATTTTAGTAACATGAAATATGTCACAAAATAATAGGTTTAATTTTTAAAGTAATGATTTAAATCTATTTAAACTAGCTAAAGAAAAGGGATTTGAAAGTGCTTATGTAATTAATAATTATCGTAGTTAATTTTTAATTACATAAGTCTACATAGTTAGGGGGGATTTGTTTTGGATATATTAATTAGAAATATGATTGAATCGGATTCGTTAGAGTTTTATAAAGCTTTTAAATCTCAGGGGTGGAACAAGCCTGTTTCATTATTTGATCAGTACTATAGTGAACAACAATCTGGAAAACGTAAAGTTTTTGTTGCTGCTTGTAATAATCAAGTATTAGGGTATGCAACCCTTGTTCAAAATGCTGAAAATGGTCCCTTTGCAAATAAAAATACTCCAATCATTTATGATTTCAATGTACTTGAAAAATATCAACGTAACGGAGTTGGAACAGCTATACTTGAGTATATGGAAAATAAAGTTAAAGAATATTCTAATGAAATATGCTTAGGTGTTGGACTCCATTATGGATATGGTTCTGCTCAAAGATTGTACGCAAAGAGAGGGTATATTCCTGATGGAAGTGGTGTTTGGTACAATGATAAAGTTTTAGAACAATATTGTGATTGTAAAAATGATGATGATCTAAACCTGTATCTATCTAAGAAGTTATAATAAATAAGCTATATTAGCTATCTTCGTAATTAATAAATGTTGTCGTACAAACTTTGATAAATTCACTTCATGATGGCTTCAAGGGATGGTAAATTCCTTTGAATTGTGCATCAAAAAAATATAATGAATGTTGTGTATAATATAATCAAGTTGGCAATTGTTACATACTATTAGGGAATATAGGAGGAATACGAATGAATAAAAAGGGGAAATTGTTTCTTATAACTACAATATTAATTTGCGTAGCCTCTATCCAAATCAGTTTAAATGGTTTGCACGATAATAAATTGACAAGTAGTTCATGGTTCACTTTATTAGGGGGGTTATTTATATCTATTGTTATTTTCCAATAAATAAAAAAGATGAAAACAGTTACTATGCAATGGGTAATCTAGTAATAATTGTAACAATAGTAGTTTGTTATATGATTCCTCAATTGATTAGGTACATATAATTAATTTATTACCAACTAAGTATATAAAATTATATAAATTAGAAAGGAAAAGTTATTAATGAGCTTTAAAATCATAAATAAAGAAACTTGGGATAGAAAAGAGTATTTTGAACATTACTTTTCTGACGTTCCCTGCACATACAGCATGACTGTTAAATTAGATATTACAAAAATTAAAAATTCAAATAAGAAAATATATCCAACAATGTTATATTTCATTACAAAAGTAGTTAATAATCATAGTGAATTTAGAACTGCTTTTAATATGGATGGAGAGTTAGGTGTTTTTGATGAAATGATTCCTTGTTATACAGTATTTAATCAAGATACCGAAACCTTTACTAATATTTGGACAGAGTACTCTGATGATTATGATGCCTTTTGTAAGTCATATGAAAAGATATAGAACTCTTCAGTTCAGTAAAAGGCATGATTGCAAAACCGAATATACCTACAAATAATTTTCCAGTGTCAATGATTCCATGGACAACATTTGAGGGATTCAACTTAAATTTACAAAAAGGATATAATTATTTATTGCCTATTTTTACAATGGGCAAGTATTCTGAAGTAAATGGACAATATCTGATGCCGTTAGCAATACAGGTTCATCATGCAGTATGCGATGGTTTCCATGTATGCCGTTTTGTAAATGAATTACAAAAGTTAATAGAAGAATAAGTTAAATTTAATATGTTTTAAAATATTGAATTTACATAACAAACAGTACATGAAATTAAAATTATATTTTCATGTACTGTTTGTTTATAAATAAGTTTAATTAAAATACTTTTTATTACAAAACTTTTACATACTCTTATATAAAAACCATTGACAATAAAACTTGGCATTAAGTATAATTTAATTACCAAGTAAACTTGGCATAAAATAAAGTCAAAAGAGGGGATATAGTGAATAATAAAGAAGAAATATTAAAAAGAAGCCGTAACTCAAAACGAGATGAGGGCATGGAGTTTGTTGAGAATAAAGGTCGCACAATAGGTTTTAGGGCTCTTTGTGTTATATTTATTTTCATAGTATTATTTAATTTATTTATGGGTAAAAGAAGTGATGAAGTATCTGCATTATTTTGGGCTTACTTAGCATTTGAATCTATCCCTAAGTACAAATTCACACATGAAAAAGCATATCTTGTAACAACAATATTTGGTATAATTGCTTCTCTTGCATCATTATTGAATTTTATTTTAACATCATTGAGGTAGAAAAATATGAATGAAGAACTAGTATTAAAAAATAATTTAAAACAAGAACGTGCTAATAAAAAATTATCTCAAAGTCAACTTGCAGAAATGGTGGGAGTTTCCCGCAATACTATTAGCTCTATTGAAACTGGGCAATTCAATCCTACTGCAAAACTAGCATTGATTCTTTGCATAGCACTTGATAAAAAGTTTGAGGAATTGTTTTATTTTGAGTAAATCTATAGATAAGTGATATAAAAAGCTGTACATGAAATTAAAATTACATGTACAGCTTTTTAATTTAAATTAAGTTAAATTAATCAAAGAAAAGGAGTTTGAAAATACATATATAATTTAAATATAAATGCCTATAAAGGATTCTTTTGGACATTCCTTAAAACATATTTAGGTACAATTGTATCTATTCTGAGAGGTGAACATATGGAAATCTGGGATTTATATGATAAAGACAGAATTAAAACTGGTGAAACAATGGTAAGGGGTAACCAATTTAAAGAAAACACTTATCATCTAGTAGTTCATGTATGCATTTTTAATTTAGAAGGCAAAATGCTAATTCAACAAAGGCAGCCATTTAAAGATGGATGGCCAAACATGTGGGACATTACTGTTGGAGGTAGTGCTGTATCAGGGGATACAAGCCAATTGGCAGCAGAGCGTGAAGTTTATGAGAACTAGCAAAAACTCACATACTAGATAAGTTAAATTCTATATATAGATATATAATTTTGATCTAATAATTATTCAGTTAAACATGTTTAGGAAAAGAAATTTAAGTCAATTATTTAATAAAACTAGAAAAGATCTTAGAGATTTTTAAATTAAATAAATTGAGATTATAAGAAAGTTTATGAATTAAAGTTAATTTTTTAGGTATTAATATTAAAAAAGGGTGATTATATGGTAGTTAAAAATATAAGAATAGATTTAATCTATAAAACATTAACAATATTGTGATGGTGCATGATAGTTTGGTAAATATACTGGATGTCGATAGCAGGCTTTTATATGCCCTTATTTCAAATTTTGAAGATGGTATTGATACAAAATACATATATGAGCTTATGGAGCCTAAAGGATGGACAAGAGAGGTTTTAGATAATAATATAAATTTACTTTTAGATTTAAATTTTATAGAAGATGTCGGAGAAAATATAGATCTAAATAAAATCAAAACAGAATTTGAAAGTTTTAAAAAACAATTATTTAGGATTTGATATTAGACACATAAAAATATGTGTCTTTTTTTATGCTTATGAAAATTACTCTTACTAAAAAATAATCAATTTGATTTTTTTTAATTTAAATGTATTATTATAACCTAAATAAAATTTTAGATTTTTAACAAATAGTAATAAAAAGAGCTCTTTAATCTATTTTTAGATTATGGAGCTCTTTTTATATGCACTATGTTAATTAGCTAATTAACAAACTCTTTATTAAAATTGAATTTTTATTGATTTTCACGTACTAATTTAACTTTAAACATTGTTACATAGCTAGTTAAAAAAATATTTATCTATATAAAAATTAATTATTTTAAAACTCTAATTAAATATGTTTTTCTATAGTTCTTTCAATACAAAATTTATTGTTGATTTGCAACTTCTAACTCACTACTTACTAATGCAGCCCCTACAGCTAATATAAATGGAGCTATGATTAAACTTCCTAATAATATTGTCATGTGTAACTCCTCCTCTTGATCTGTTTTATTTGATAAATTCATTATACCTGGTTCATCTTAAAATAGCCTGACACTAAGCTTAAACATTTCTTACATTTTTGAGAGGTGCTATTAAGTTTTAAAATTCATATCCAATATGGATTTTTCCTAATTGGTAGTATACAATTTATTGAAAATTACATTAGGGGGATTTCTATGAATTTAAATCCAGTTAAGTTTAATGAAGAATTAGCTAAAGAAATAACTACATGGAAATACGAAGGGGATTGTAGTATATACAATTTGCCTTCATGGGATGAGGTTATTAAAAAACAAATATCATTATGTAAAAAGAGAAAAGAGAAAATTTCATTGGATATGCAGACAGTAATAATAATCTTATTGGATTTGTAAATTTACTAGATGAGGGAAAATCTGTATTCTTTGGTATAGGTGTTAAACCAGAATATTGTGGGATTGGAATAGGCAAACAAATAGTTAATATGGCTTTAGATGAATGTAAAAGAAGATATCCTAGTAAACCAATTGTATTAGAAGTTCGAAGTTGGAATAAAAGGGCTATTAGATGCTATGAATCTCAAGGTTTTAAAGTGATTGATATAAAAGATCAAGAAACTTATTTGGGCACCGGTGAATTTTTCATTATGGAGTATATAAAAAATAAGATGGAATACTTATGAAGAAACGCCCTTAAAATCCATTTATTTGGATTCTAAGGGCATTTTATCTAAAATACATAATCTAGTTAGCTTATACAAAATAATCGCCTTTTAAACGTAATTTTTAATTATTTTGTATATATCTACTTTTTAATCGTATTTTTTGCTGAAACAACAAACGTATAAATAACAGTAAAAATTATCACTATAATTGCAGCTGTAAAAGTCCATTGTATTTGAAATGTAATACATACTTGTTAATAATGGACCCTTTTGTTTAAATGCAAATAATGAGTAAATAAAAAATATAACTGCCATAATTAAACATATAATTCCTTCTATCATATCTATCCCCCCCTTTATTATTCTAATTTATTTTGAAAAGAGTTTTAATGCTTATTTTACTTTATGAAAAAATAGAAAAGAAAAATGACCTTTACTAGTCTTTACTAGTATTTAAGAAAGTATTTAATAGTATTTATAGTATTTAGACATATATGTAAGTATTGGGATTGCTTAAGTTGAGGACTCTAAATATGACAAATGGGAAGCGAACTATGACATTTGGGAAGTTTAATATGACAAATAGGAAGTTCAACTATGACATTTGGGAAACTTAGTATGACAAATGGGAAGTTAATTATGACATTTAGGAAGTCTAACTATGACATTTTTAAAATAATTGTCATAGTTAAGTGATTATAGTATTATTTATAATATAATCAAAATATAAGAGGTGGAAAATGGATAAAGAAGAGTTAAGGAGTCATTTTGGAACGGATGAAGATATAAAAGTGTTAATGAAACACAATTCTTTGGTTAAAGCTAAGTACAACTTAACATTGGTTCAAAATAGAGTGTTTGAACTTTTATTATATAAATTTCAAAAGGAAAAAGATGGTATTTTAAGTTGTGAAATTCATAGGAATGAACTTAGAAATTTAATAGGCAAAGAGAAAGATAAAACTATAAAAGGAGTAAGTGATTTATTGGAATCACTTAGATTAAAGGAAATCTTAATTGCTGAAAAGATAAAAGATAAGGATAAATATAAATGGCATAGATTCGGGCTTATAAATGGTTCAACTTATGATGAAGATAGAGATACTTTTATAGTAAAGGCTACAGAAGAAATATATACTTTAATCCAAAATTATTATGACAAAAGGGAAGGACACACACCGATTAATTTAATTGTTAAACTTGGAATGAATAATTACTATGCTCAAAGGTTATATGATTTACTAAGGGTTTGGAGTGGAACTAAACAAGTTATAAACTATGAAGTATCGGAGTTAAAAGATCTTCTTCAAATAGATGAGAAATATAATTTATATGGAGATTTTAAGAGAAGGGTTATACTTCCAGCAATAAAGGAACTTAATAAAACTGGATATTTTGAAATAGAGATAAAAGAAAACAAAGTAGGTAGAAAAGTTGAATCTATTGATTTCTACGTTAAAGATTTAGACAAGAGGAAATATTTTAATAAAGATGAAATTATAAAAGAAATTCCTAGTATAGTACTTGAAGACGTTGCTCTTACTTCTAGTGATGATGAGTGTGTCACTACAGAAGATAGTCTTTTAAAAGAAAAAACTAAAAAACTTGAGCACTTTGTTCCTGATGAAACTATATTTACTAAGGGGACTTTAAGAAGTTTTAAGAAAGATTTTAAAGATATTGATTTTAAGAATGAATATATGGAAAGAGCTTTCGATGATGCAGTTATGATAACTCTTGATAGAGATGATGTTGAGACTATTAAAGCAACTTCATACAAGTTTTTCAAAGGAACTTTGGATAATAAGATTGTTGAATATAAGCTAGAAGAAAAAGAGGATCTAGATCACAAAAAAGAAATGGATACATTTTGGTAGAGGAATTAAATAATTATATAAATATGAAAAGGCAGAGAAATCTGTCTTTTTGTTTAATGCCCCAAATTTATGAGTGTATGTTTACGACATATATGAATTGAATTTTAAAAGCGACAAATTAGGGATTTACTTTATTAAAATAGTACAAATATAAAATATAACTTGAACTTATGTTAAGTAACGCAACAAAAATTCCTAAATTTTAATTAAATAACGAGGTATTTATATTTTTTTTAAAGCGACAAATTAGGGATCTATTTATTAATAAGACAAGTGGGAAGTTTAAAAATGAAACTGTAATAACCATTTGGTTAATTTGTAAAGCTATTATGATTTATTATCAAATAAGTTTAGTAGGAAAAAATTAATACATTCCATTCGTATTTTTAAAAGCGACAAATCAGGGATTTATTTTTAATAGGACAGATTAGAACAGAAAAAAGACCTTTACTAGTCTTTACTTAGTATTTATAAAAGTATTTAATAGTATTTAATAGTATTTAGACATAGCTCAACACATTGAAAACACTAAGGATAAGAAGTTTAAAAGCGACAAATTAGGGATTTATTACGACGTATTAGGGATTTAAAGCGACAAATCAGGGACATAACTACGACTTATTAGGGAGTAAAGACGACAAATCAGGGATTTATTACGACTTATTAGGGAGTATAAAAACGACAAAATTAAAATCGTTGACGTAGTAAAAACCATTTGTTACTCTATAACTAGAATTAGTTTAAAGGGGGATAGTAAACGTGAATCTGATAGAAGAATTAGAAAGTAATCGTATATTGATGAAAAACAATATGCTGGTGAAAGCTAGGTATAGCTTAAGTTTAATTGAAAACAGAGTATTTTTATCTATGTTGTATAAACTTCAAAAAAAATCAGATGGAGTGTTAACTTGCTCAATTAGTCACTCTGAATTTAAAGACATAATTAAATTCAAGCAAAAAACACAGTTAAAGGGGTTTTAGAAGTATTAGAAGATCTAAGAAAGAAACCTATATACTTCAAGGAAGAAAAGAAAAATAAAAAAGGTAATTTATGGGGAGCATATGGATTTATAAATGGATATGAGTATGACGACGAATTAGGGATATTCAATATTGAAGCATCAGAGAAAATACATAACTTATTAAAAGAATACTTAAAAATGGGATATACACCTGTTAATGTGCAGATTTGGCTATCTCTAAATAATTCTTATGCTCAACGATTTTATGATTTATTAAGACTTTGGAGTGGGACAAAAGATACTATAAACTATAAATTGGATGAAATTAAAGAACTATTAATGCTAGAGGATAAATATAGTAAATACAATGATTTTAAGAGAAGAGTAATACTTCCAGCGATAAAAGAGCTTAATGAGACTGGATATTTTGAAATAGAGATAAAAGAAAATAAAGTAGGACGAAAAGTTGATTCTATTGATTTTTACATTAAAGATTTAGACAAGCGTAAGTACTTTACAAAGGATGAAATTATAAAAGAAATTCCGGGTATAGAGCTAGAAGAAGTTGCGATTACTTATGATGAAAATGATTGTGAAAATAAAGAAGAAATCATCATAAATGACAAGGTAATTATTGAGCCAGAAATTATATCTGATACAAAAGAGAATAAGATGGAAATCTTTATTCCCGATGAAAGTATATTTACTAAAGGCACTTTAAGAAGAGTTAAAATGGACTTTAAAGATATTGATTTTAAGAATAAATATATGGAAAAGGCGTTTGAAGATGCAGTTATGATAACTCTTGATAAAGATGATGTTGAAACTATTAAAGCAACTTCATATAAGTTTTTTAAAGGAACTTTAGACAATAAGATTGTTGAATATAAATTAGAAGAAAAAGAAGATATAGATCACAAAAGAGAGATGGATATGTTTTGGTAGAAAAATTACTACAATATAGATATTTCAAGTATTAAGATACAAATGATAAAACAAATTTAATATATATTTGTAAAACAAATGTTAAATGAAATTGAATAACAAATTGTTTTACAAATTAAAGTTGAATTTCATTTATAATTTATTTAACAATTTCACATTTAAAGAAACTATAATTTCATAGTAAATGATTTGATATTTTTAGAATTCTTAAATAAACTTAAGTTTGGCATATTTAAATTTATTTACAATCATCGAAGGTATGGCTAGACTTAAAATTAAATCTTATTATATAAGCTATATACAGGATAATGGAAATAATAAATAATTAACCTAGTGAAAGTAGGTATTAAAATATGTACACAAAACCATCATATACAAAGCTGACAGAAGATAGAATTGATAAATTTGAAAAGAAAAATAACTGGGAAGTTGCGATAGGATTAAACGAAGTAGATAATTTAAAACCTTCGAAATATCTTATTCAACTAATGGAAGATTCAATAGAAGGTAAAAAACATATAAAGAAGTAGAAAATGCTCTGTACTCTTACTACAAATAACTTGATCCTAATGATGAAGCAATTATTCAGACTGAAGAATGTGATTTGGTATCTGTTAGAATACTTCAATTATTAGAAAATGGAAGTTTTAAATTTAGTCCAATAACATTAAAAGGTATTCATAGAGCTTTATTTAAAGATTTATTTAAAGGTGAACTAGAAAAGTCTGTTGGAGAGTTTAGAGATTATAATATAAGTAAAAAAGAGCTGATACTTGGTGGAGATAGCGTAATGTATGGAGACTACAATGATTTAATGGATATACTAGCTTATGACTTTAAAGAGGAAAGTAAAAAAAGTGCTAATGTATCAGTGAGTAGATTAGCAAGGTTTATATCTTCAATATGGCAAGTACACCCGTTTTGTGAAGGGAATACAATAACAACAGCAGTGTTTATTATAAAGTACCTGAGAAGTTTAGGATATAACTTAAATAATGATTTATTTAAAAAGAATTCATTATATTTTAGAAATGCTTTAGTGTTATCTAATTATTCAGATGTAAACAGAAATATTAGACCAGATTTTAAGTACTTGGAGTCATTCTTTGAAAAGTTATTAATAGATACTAAGATAGAATTAGAGCAAATGAAATAAATTTAAACTGAATATAGTAAAGGGAAAATACTATAAATAATTATTAATAAGAAGAATTATATTTGGAGGGGAAATTATGAATTGTTTAAGGTGCAATAGTGAAATGAAGTTTTTAAAGGAGTATAGATTTGAGTCTAGGGAAAATGATAGGGGATTATTTAAAACTTTGTTTGATGTTGAAGAGCATTTAATATTTAATATACATGTGTGCCCTGAATGTAAGCACACAGAATTTATATACAAAGGTAGCGTTGAAAGATTTGATTAGGATTCGAAGTAATTTTTTTATCAAAATTATTTTTATTTATAAATAGTATTTAATATAAGGCATAGTTATACAATATAGTAATTTAAATTGATTAAGTAGAAATTGTATAACGAATTATTTATCAATTTTAAAAACAAATACAAAAAGGAATTGTATAACAAATTGTTATGCAATTCCTTTTTGTATTTTAAACTAGTTAAATAACAATGAGAAGTTACATTTTAATGCTTATTTTTAGGATTTATTCATAGAATATGTTCGATAAATTATAATTTATATAGGGAAAAGTTATGTATTAAAATTAGACAATCGCAAATAATATCTGTGGAAATAATAAAATATTAGGAGGCTTACCAATGGGTATAGTAACAAATAAAACAGATAAACATCAATCATGTATAGATTCATGTCAAAAATGCGCTCAAGCTTGTTATGAATGTTTTAACGAATGTTTAAATGAATCAAATCTTAATGAAAGAAAAAACTGTGTTAGTACATTAGTTGAATGTGCTATGATGTGTCAAATATCAGTATCTATGATGTCAATGAGTGGTCAATTTGCTAAAGAACATTGTGAGTTATGTGCTAAGATTTGTGAAAAATGTGAGAAAGAATGTAATATGTTTAAAGATGATCATTGCCAAAAATGCGCAGATATGTGTAGAAAATGTGCAGACGAATGTAGAAAAATGGCTAATATGTAATTGGTAAAAAATCCATTCTGATATTGCAGAATGGATTTTTTTGTGTATTTTGCAAATATTATTAAATAAATAGTTTAATATATAGTTATTTGCGGTTTATAGCATATATAGCTATTTCTTCTTTAGTTAGTTGAAGAACTATTTCCGGTATTATTTGAATAGGTATCATAACTTCAAACCCATACTCTGAATATTGAATAGTATCTATCAAATCTATATTCTCTATAACTTGTCTTATTTCTCGTAACTTAATTCCACCTATTTCAAAATAAACAGATACTTTGGTATCACTATAATCTAAAGGTGTACCTTTAATATTCTCATTCATATGTATTCTCCTTTTTGATATTATAAAAAGTAATATTATTATTAATTCTAATATATTATCTATGATAATTATACTCTAAAAACTTTTTTAAAAATATTTTTGAAAAAAGTTTGACATAAAACTAAATACGATATAAAATTAGTTTGACATAAAACTAATATCACGCTGTATTTAGGAGGATAAAATGAATTATATAGACGGAATTTATTCAGGCATTGGTAGAGGATATGCAGGAGATATAAAGCTTAACGTTATAATAGCAGACTCTAAAATAAAAGATATAGAGGTTATAGATCATAACGAAACGAAAGTAATATCTGATCCAGCATTTGAACATGTTATAAAAACATAATAGAAAAAAATACTATATTAGTTCCAAATGTATCAGGGTGTTCTATGACAAGCAGAGGAATAAGAGATTCCGTTAAGGATGCATTAATTAAAGCTGGAGCTAATAAAGAAGAATTAGAGGCTTTAACACTAGATGCAGAACTATTAGAAAAAATAATTAGTGGAAAAACTAGAAGATTAAAAGATATAGAAGAATATGACGTTGTAATTGTAGGCGGAGGTGGCGCAGGACTTAGTGCAGCTATTGAAGCAAGATCAAATGGAGCTCATGTTGTATTATTGGAAAAGATGAATAACTTAGGTGGAAATACGTTGGTATCAATGGGCGGAGTTAATATTCCACAAAATGATGAGCAAAAACAAAAGAATATAATTGACTCAAAAGAGAGTTATCGTGAAGATATATTAGTTGGAGGAGACAACAAATCTAATATAGATCAAGTTGATATATTAGTTGAAAATGCTTTAACAACATATAGATGGCTGAAAGATTTTGTAAATGTAGAATTTAAAGAAGATAAACTTATACATTTCGGTGGGCATAAAGTACCTAGGGCTTCTGTATTTAAAGGAAAATATGCTATAGAACTTATACAAAAATTAAGAGAAAAGGCTCAAGATTTAGGAGTAGATATAATAACTGGTGTTGAGTGTAAAAACTTAATTTGTGAAGATGATAGAATTACTGGAGTAAATAGTTTATTTAATAATAGAGAAATAGTATTTAAGGCAAGATACGGTGTTGTATTAGCAACAGGTGGATTTAGTGGAAATGTTGAAATGAGAAAAAAATATGACCCTAGTTTAGATGAAAGATACAAAACTACTAACGTTAGTGGAGTAACAGGACAAGGTCATGAGATGTGTGAGGAAGTTGATGCTAAGTTTATAGATATGAACTACATTCAAACATTCCCTATAAGTAATCCTATAACAGGAGAGTTATCTCATGTAGGAGGAGCTAGGTTTGATGGTGCAATACTTGTAAATAAAGAAGGTAATAGATTTGTTGAAGAATTAGAAAGAAGAGATGTTGTATCTGAAGGCATACTTAATCAAACTTCAAATAGAGCATATTTAATATGGTCTAAAGAAGTAGAATCTATAAATGAAGGTGTATCTGCAAATAGTGGTGAAGTTAAGAGGTTAGAAAAAGACAACCTATTTGGGAAATTTGAAACTATAGAAGATGCTTGTGATTTCTTTAGTATAAATTATACTAACCTAAAAGAAACAATAAATAAATACAACTCATATGTAGATAATAAAAAAGATGACGATTTTAATAGAAGAGGGCAACTAATATCAATTAAAGAAGGCCCATACTATGTACAGATAGTAGCACCAGCAGTCCATCACACAATGGGTGGTGTTAAAATAAATGATAAAAATCAAGTACTAAGAAATGATGAAAGTGTTATAAAAGGGCTATATGCAGCAGGTGAAATAGTTGGAGGGACTCATGGAACTAATAGACTTGGTGGAAATGCTATAACAGAAATATTAGTATTTGGAAAAAGATGTGGAAAAAGTATAGTAAATAATAAGTAATTTAAATTTATAAAAACTAAAGGAGACACAATATGAATGTTTTAGAAGCAATATATGCTCGTAAAAGTGTAAGAAAATATACAGATGATATAGTACCTAAGGAAGATATACTAAAAATGTTAGAAGCAGCAACACAAGCTCCTTCTCCAAAACACCAACAAAATTGGAACTTTGTAGTACTTACTAATCGTGATTTAATAAATAAAATGGCTGATATAGTAACAGAAAGTCATGAGAAGTTAGGTGAAATTGCAAAAACTGAAAAAGATAGAGATAAGCATATGAGTGTAATAAAATATTATACATGCTTTAGAAATGCTCCAGTAGTTGTAATGGTTTATGGTTCAGAGTATAAAATGATAGAGTATAAAATATTAAAAGAAAATAATGCACCACAAGAAGTTTTAGATATGTTAGTATCTCCACAATCGGCGGCACAAGGAATAGGTGCTGCAGTTGAAAACTTCTTATTAGCAGCAACAGATATGGGATATGCAACTTGCTATATGACAGGGCCAACACATGCTAAGGCTCAGATAGAAGAGTTAATAGGATTTGATAAACCTGGATTTGAGTTAATGTCTATGATATCTTTAGGTGTACCTAAAGAACATACAGCTCCAAAACCACCTCGTAAACCTCTTGAAGAAGTAGTGACATTTATAGATTAAATAAAAAAGAGCCTCAGTTTATAATGAGGCTCTTCTTTATTTATATTTTTCATTTTCAACTTTAAAATTAGAACTAAGTTTTCTAAGAAGTCTTAGAAATTCTTTTTTTTCTTCATCTGTAAAGTCTTTATAAGCCGTTTCTTTAACTTGAGATGATATAAAGTTAAATTTACCTTCAATATCTCTAGCTTTTTCAGTTAAACTTATATAAGTAACTCGTCTATCTGCAGTAGATTGTTCTTTTTTTAGATAACCTAAATTTATAAGCTTATTTACTAATGAAGTTACTGTGGACTTATCTTTACCAATTTTTTTAGCTATTTCTTTCATAGTAAGTTTTTTATCACTTTCATAAAGTGCAGTCAATATATTACCATGTGTAGGTATCAAGTCATTTAAGTTATTTTCTTTTAATTTATTTTCAATAAATTTTATCATATTAGCTTTAGTTCTACTAATGAAATAAACAATGTATTTATCGTTCATTATATCCTCCAATACTAGCGAAGTTAATATATTTATCTATATATCATAACATATTTTAAGATTAATATATAACTATAAAAATATATGTTTTGTAGGATAATATTGGATTAAAGAATTATAAAATATAGATAAAGTATGTATATAAACTTATGGAGACTAAGAGGATTTTGATTGAACTTAATAAACTATAAATAGATGAATTATCATCTGTTTTATGTTAAAAATAGGATAACTGTAAAATATAAATACAGTTATATTTTTTAGCTAAAATTAGTTTAAATAAGTTTTTTAAAGTAGAATTATATAATAAATGTATTTAAATTATAAGGCAATAATATATAGATGATAAAGTAGAATTTATTATGGATTTTATAGTAATTTCAATTATTTAATTATAAATTGTACAACAAATTTAATATGTAATTTAATAACAAATTAAAAATGAAATGCAATAACAAATTGTAAAACAAATATTAAATTAATTTGTTTACAATTTGTTATTGCATTTTTACAAATAAAAAGAGTTCTTTTTTATGAGAAATATACCCAAATATAACTATTCAAAAAAACGATTAGTAAATTAATAAAATATACAATAAATATTATTAAGACTAATTTAATATTGCTTTTAATATATCTAAAATATAGATAAGATTTACTGTGAAAAATATGTTGACATGGATTTAAATCTATGCTAGCATTAATCTCAAAATAAATACCTAAAATTCAGTGAAGAAGAGAGTAGTTTAAATGTATTTTATAGAGAGCCAAGGATGGTGGGAGCTTGGTAAAGAAGTTTAAATGAAGAGAGCTTTGGAGAAGGCTATTTGAACATTTTATTGATTAGTAAAGTAGTTGGTTTAATCTGCCTTAAAGATATGAGATAATAAGTTTACTTATTAATTAGAGTGGTACCGCGATAATTTCGCCTCTTAGTATTTTACTAAGAGGCTTTTTTAATATCCGAAATTATCAGAAGATATAGATTATTTAGGCCTATTAAAATATACCTTCTTAAATTATATTAGGAGGAAGTTTAAAATGAAAATTAAAGAAAAAGTTATACTAGCGTATTCTGGAGGATTAGATACATCAATAATAATACCTTGGTTAAAAGAAAATTACGATATCGATGTAATAGCAGTATGTGCAAATGTAGGGCAAGAAGAAAATATGGATGAAATTTATGAAAAAGCTTTAAAAAGTGGTGCAAGTAAAGCTTATATAGAAGATTTAAGTGAAGAATTTGTAACACAAGCAATATTTAAAGCTATAAAGGCTGAGGCAAAATATGAAAATAAATATTTACTTGGAACATCTTTAGCTCGACCTATAATTGCTAAAAGATTAGTAGAAATAGCTCATAAAGAAAATGCAAAATATATATGCCATGGTTGCACAGGAAAAGGAAATGATCAAGTAAGATTTGAAGCCTCAATATCAGCCATTGATCCAAGTATAGAAGTTATAGCTCCATGGAGATTATGGGATATAAAATCTAGAGAAGATGCAATAGACTATGCTAATGAAAATAATATAGAAGTTTCAGCAACCAAAGAAAAAATTTACTCTGTAGATGCAAATCTATTCCATATATCAACAGAAGGTGGAGATATAGAAAATTTAAAGAATGAGCATAAAGAAGATTTAGTATATAAAAAGTGTAAGCCAATTGAAAAGGCATCTGATATAGCAGAATATGTGGAGATTTATTTCGAAAAGGGGGAACCAAAGAAAGTAAATAATGAGCAACTTTCTCCTGTAGAAATAATAAAAACATTAAATGATATAGGGGCAAAGCATGGTGTAGGAGTTATAGACATATTAGAAAATAGATTAGTAGGAATGAAATCAAGAGGAATATATGAAACTCCAGGGGGGACTATACTATATGAGGCTCATAACATATTAGAAAGTGCTACGCTAGATAAAGACACAATACATTATAAGCAAGTAATAGCTCACAAGTATTCAGAACTTATATATAACGGAATGTGGTTTAGTAAATTAAAAGAATCAATAGATGCTTTTATAGAAGAAACTCAAGAAAATATAACAGGAACTGTAAATATAAAGCTATACAAAGGTAATATAAAACCTGCTGGTATATTTACGGAAAATGCATTATATGATGAATCTATATCTTCATTTGGAGATAGTGAATTATATGATCATAAAGATGCAGGTGGGTTTATAAATTTATTTACACTTCCTTTAAAAATAAAAGCATTAAAATAAAATAAGCATAGATAAAATTATATATTAACTGTTTAAAACATAATTCATAAAATTCGGGTTTATTAAACAAATATAAATTCTATGAAAAAGAGAGTAGATATAAAAACAAATATTAGATACATTACGAGGTGAAGTTTATGAAACTATGGGGTGGGCGTTTTAGAAAAGAAGAAAATAAGCTTATGGAAGAGTTTAACAAATCATTTGATTACGATAAAGTATTGTATCAAAAGGATATAGAAGGAAGTATTGCTCATGTATATATGCAAGTTAAGTGCAATCTTTTAACAGAAGAAGAAGGCATAGCTATAACTGATGGGTTGGTAAAAATCCATCAAGATATATATAATAAAAAACTACTATTAGAAGGTAGCTATGAGGATATACACAGTTTTATAGAAATAAACTTAATACAAAGAATCGGTGAAGTAGGAAAAAAACTACACACAGCTCGTAGCAGAAATGATCAAGTAGCAACAGATATGAGACTATTTGCTAAAGAAAGTACTATAGAAATAATAGATTTAATAAAAAACTTTAAGAAAACTTTAAAAGAAGTTGCTTACAAAAATTGTGTAATCATGCCAGGATATACTCATTTACAAAGAGCCCAAGTTGTAACATTTAAACATCATTTAATGGCTTATTATAGCATGTTTGATAGAGATGAAAAAAGACTTACTAACGCTTTAGAAATATTAGATGAATGTCCTTTAGGATGTGGAGCATTAGCAGGAACTACTCATAATATTGATAGAGAAACTACTAAGGAAAAATTAGGATTCAGTAGAGTTGTAGAAAACTATATGGATGGTGTAAGTGATAGAGATTATCTACTTGAGCTTATGAGTGATTTTTCTATAATAATGATGCATTTAAGTAGATTAAGTGAAGAACTTATATTATGGAGTAGTCAAGAATTTAAATTTATAGAAATTGATGATTTATATACAACAGGTAGCAGTATAATGCCACAAAAGAAAAATCCTGATGGTGCTGAGTTAATAAGAGGAAAAACGGGCCGTGTTTATGGAAGTTTATTTGGATTATTTACGGTTATGAAAGGTTTACCACTTGCTTATAACAAGGATATGCAAGAAGATAAAGAAGGCTTCTTTGATAGTATAAACACTGTACAAATGTGTATTTCTATTATGGAAAGAATGATTGCTACTTTAAAAGTAAATGAAGAAAACATGAAAAAAGCTGTTAAGCATGGATTTTTAAATGCTACTGAAGTTGCAGATTACTTAGTTAAAGAAGGAGTTGCGTTTAGGGATGCTCATGGAATTGTGGGAAGTATAGTTATTTATTGTGAGGACAACAACAAGGCTATTGAAGATTTAGAAATAGATGAACTTTTAAAGTTTAGTGATGTATTTAAAAAAGATATTTATGATTTTATAGATTATGAAAATATATTAAATAAAGGATCTAAAAATAATTTATTATAGATAAACTCTCTATTTAATTACATATTTCAAAAAAATATAAAGCATTAGTAAGGCTATAATACACTATAGCATTATTAATGCTTTAAGTTATTTCAGAAGAAATTTAAGCGTTGTTTTTTAACAGCTCTTTTAATTTTACGATATCATTATCACTAGCTTTATCCTCAAACTTTAGTCTTCTAGAATTTTGCACATCTGTTTCCTTAGAGTCTAACATAGCTAATAAAATAGTATCAGGATCTGGAATTACTATATTATTAACTTTGAATTCCTGCTCTTTTTCAGTAAGTTTTTCTCCTTTAATTTCTTTTTCAGTTATAGTTTTGCTTAAAATTATTTGCTCAATCGCTTTTAATATAGGATCCTTATCTTCTTTTTTTGATGAATTATAAAAAGTGTTGTTTGGTGAAGTTAAAAAATTATTATTTCTGATTAGATTTGTAATCATGATTGCCTATCCTCCTAAGTCTTATTATAAATATATTCGTAAAAAATTAGGAAAACTTTAGGAAACCTACTGATTTTTATGTAAATTAAAAAAAGTAAGGTTTATTTAAGCTTGGGTTTATTTTTAGTTAAGAATGAATGTATAAAATAGAGTTAAATAAAGCACGGATAAAGAAAAGGAGAGAATATGATAAAGTTAAAAAATATTAATAAATATTATGGCAAATTTCATGTCACTAAAAACTTAAGTTTAAGTGTAAATAGTGGTGAAATCTATGGGCTTGTAGGAAAAAATGGAGCAGGTAAGACAACAATTTTTAAAGTTATATTAGGATTATCAGAATTTAGTAGTGGAGAATTATCAATAAAAGGTAGTAAAGATAAAAATGAATTGCTTGCAAATAGGAAAAAAATAGGGTTTTCATAGGGAAAAACTTCTTTGATTATTTAGATGCTAGAGAGAACCTAAACTATTATAGACAATTAAAAGGAATCAAGGATAAAGGAGAAATTGATAGAGTATTAAAAATAGTAAACTTACATGAAACAAAAGCAAAATATAAAAACTTTTCTATGGGAATGAAGCAAAGATTAGGAATAGCAAATGCGATACTGGGTAGCCCAGAAATACTAATATTAGACGAACCTACAAATGGACTAGACCCACAGGGAATAGCGGACATTAGAAACTTAATAAAGAAATTAAATGAAGAGTACAAAATGACAATAATAGTATCTTCTCATATTCTTGGAGAATTAGAACATACTGCAAATAGATTTGGTATTGTTCACGAAGGAAAAATACTTAAAGAAATAGATAAAAACAATTTGGAAAGTGAAGCAGATACTATAGAGATTAAAGTAAGTGATATTGAGAAAACAAAGAAAATTTTAAAGGAAAATAAAATAGAAATTTTACAAGAAAAATCATCTACAAAGACGTTAGAAGATTACTACTTTGAATTAGTAGAGGGGGCGAAGAAATGTTAAATTATTTAATAGCAGATTTAAACAGAATAAGTCGTAAAAAATCTTTAATATACACGGTAGCAACTTTTTTAGGGCTATTCCTTACAATGGTATTTATAATATATACTCCAAATTTAGATGGAGGAGGATATATTTCAAAAACAGATTTATTTTAGGATTCTATCATTTAGTAGTAGGGATACCAATATTTTTATCAATATACTCAGATGATTTTAAAAGTAAAGCAATGCAAATAGCTATAGGATATGGGATTGATAGAAATAAAATTATATTAACAAAAGCAATAGAAACAGTAATATTATCAGTAATTTCAGGTGTATTGTTAGGTGTACTTGTAACAGTTGTACCAAAGATTTTAGGACTTACTCTTACGCACGAACAGTTTTTACAACTGACTCTTGGCGCAGGAATAGGAGTACTAAAGATTATTGTATATGTAGGTATATCTACAATATTAGTTTATTTTTATCAAAATGCAATGTATGGAACAATATCATTTGTATTGCTAGGATCAGGAACAGTAGGGATGATATTAAATCTTATACTTGCTCAACAGTTTGTAGTAGATTTAGTAGGAAATTTAAATGAACACATGTTTACAACGTTGTTAGCTATAGAAAAACTAAACTATATAACAAAAGGAAGTTTTAACATAACTTCAATAATAGAAATTATACTATACATGGTAATACCAGTAATAGTTTCAATGATTATATTTAGAAAAAAAGAACTTGAATTTTAGGAGGAAGAATATGAAAAAAACATTAGGAATTTTAATAGTCGTATCAATAATTGTAGGTGGAGCACTTTGGGCAAAAGGATATTATAATAATAGATATGTGGCATCAGAAACTTATTATACACAAGTACCAACAGATGAAGTAAATAAAGATTCTTGGTTAGTAAATAGTGAAGGTGAAAAACAAGAAAAAGGAAAAGAGTATAAATTAATTGGATATGACAAAGAAGGAAATAAAAGAGAAGTAGATTTTACTAAAAGAGGGACTGCAAAGGATTATTATGCACCAGGGACTTACATCAAGATAAGTGCTAGTAAAACAATTTCTCTTGGGGAAACTACAATTAATAAAGAGGATGTACCTGCAAAAGCTTTAGAAAAGATAGAAAAAGAAGGAACTAGAAAATAAAAGTCAAATACAGTTATTTCAATTATTTGAATATAAATTGTTGAACAGATTGTATAAGAAACTGAATTACAAACTTAAAAAGGAATTGTTTAACAAATTGTTATACAATTCTTTTTGCTTTGAGTTATGAATTTCAGGTGTTTTTAAAATGTTTATTTTAATAAGTTTTCTACAGCTTTTTTATCTTCATCACTAAATACTTGTTCAAAGTATGTTGGTGTTTTACTTAGATTTTTCATTTGTATCGGCCTACCTTCGTTTAGCTTTTCTATTAGTTTTTCCATAGGAAGGTTAAATGAATCATCTTTTTCTAGTTCGATTTTTAATTCTTCTCTGTCACCTTTTAACACATACTTTCCATAACCTAAAGGCTCATATTCACCTTTATTTATTTCTATATTATTGATGTATGATACAAATGTATTATCATCACTTTGAAAAGAAAATTGTATAGAATACCCGTTTTTCATTTCGCTTTGGTAGAAACCTTCTAGTGATGGATTTGTTAATTTGTTTGAACATCCTATCATTAATAATGTAACTAGTATAGATATAGTTATTATTAATTTCTTTTTAATTTTAGTCACCCTCTATAAATAAATTGGATATAAGTTCTAATAAGTATACTATAATATAATTATTAGAACTTATAATATTCATTAAGTATAAGTAAAATACCTTGTTTTAAGTTATTTAAATAAATATAATTTTGATAGCTACTGTAGTTAGATATGTTGGGATTATTTTATGAAAAAGGAGTATAAATGGTAAAAGAATAATTAAAATAAATTACAAATTCATTAAATTTGAAGGGGAAATTTATGAGTACTTATATTATAGTAAGCGCAGTTTTTGTTCCTATATACTTGATTTATAATTATAGATGCTATAAAAGAAATCAAGTATCTTACTGGATAACACAAGGTATGTTGTGGGAAGATTCATTAAAAGTAATAGATAGTAGTTACTATGATTTTCAATACAAGAGTTGTATAAAATCTTGTATTTTATTATTTATTATAATTATTTTAGGGACTCTACTTGATTGGGAGGCTACCTTTTTACTAGTATTTTTAATATCATTTCATGGGACCGTTTCAATGACAAATCACTTTGCTTTTAAGAAAAACTATTTATTAAAAAGTAAAGATGATTAAGGATAAGTATGTTAATTAGCTAGTTAACATACTTAATAATTTAAAAGAAACTAGAGAAATGGTTATAAATTATTAAATAAATAAAGTTTTAATAACGTAGAAAAGAGTGTAATTGTTAGAATTAAGTAATTTAAACAATTACACTCTTTTTGATATAACTATTCCCTAAACCGAAATTTTAGGACTAGTTATACTAAGAGATTTTATTATTTTTTAAATAGAGTTAACTATATACCAAAAGTACAAAAACGAATAATATCAACTATTGAATGAGCACCAATTGCAGATATTAAATTTAATTTTCTTAACATTGATGCAAAAGGTAACCCAAATAATACCGATAACATTACAACACTTGGAAGATTAAATGTACTAAGATTGAAATGTATCAATGTATGTGGAAGAATCATTATCAAATAACATAATAGATTTTGAATCTTTGAAAATTTAGAATCATTAGTAATATAAACACACATAGCAAAGAAGAATAATCTAAAAAATATTTCTTCAAATATTCCAGCACGTAAAGCATTAAATACGTATTGTATTTTAAAACCTGGATTTATTGGTATGCTGCCTATTGCAAAAAATACATTTATTGCACCAAGTATCATCCCAACTCCCAATATTAAGATTACTGATACTAATATGCTTTTTTTATTATTATCGAAAATATGAACAGCATTTTTACTTTTCTTGAAGATTCCAATAGATGCAATAAAAGGGATAATAGTGGAAATTCCCATTATAGGACTTGATGGCATACACAAAATACCGAAAATAATACCTAAAATAAAATCTTTAGATGTAGTAGATTTATTTTTAATAATCAGGTATATTGCTATTAAATTAATTGTAATAAACCAAACAAAGGTTGCTTCTAATACGCTAGCAGTAAACCAAACCCCAATAAAGAATATGAGAAGTAATGTTAATTTAATAGTATTATTACTTTTAGTTCCTTTATGTTTCATTGTTTTTCCCTATAATTAAATCATCATTAATTATTATTGTATCTTAGTTATTTATAAATTTTAGGATATAAGTAAAAGTATTTTTAAAATAAACTTAAACTATTCTCTAAAAACTTGTTTAAAGAGCAGTAGTATAAATGCCTGTAAAATCCATTTATTTGGATTCTACTGGCTTTAACTTTATTCTAAATAGAAACTAGCACCTAAACGGAAATTTTAAGACTTGTTGTTTTAATACATCCAAACTATACATCATATGTTTTTTGAACACTAAAAAGAGCATTATCCATTAATGCTCCTTAATTTTCAATATGTATACTCTTTTTTTTGATTTTATTAACTATATTTATAACAACGTACACAACAATATATGCTATGGTATCATTCAAAAATACATCCCGATAAGCATTTGGATGTAGATTGCTCCAAAAACCGCTTATAAAAACATACAAAAGTGCAATTGATATGAACACAGAATAAGGTGCAATAAATCTAAATAACTTATTTCTAAATTCTAACTGTGTCATTAAAATTAAAACTAATGATCCAATTAACGTTAAAACTCCTCTATCTAAAATATGTTCATTTGTATCTGTTAGCCTACCCATTAACAACTGCAATGAACTACTCAATATAGTTGCTACTGTAAATACTATACAAAATAGTTGTGCTATCTTTTTCAATATATTCATTTAATACTCCCCCTTTACAAACTCCTATTTATCTATATTGTATTAAAATAAGGTTTATTTTACAACTTGTACACTAAAACAGATATTTTTGGGGTTATTCCTAAAAGAAACTATACTCTAAAAACTTGTTTGAAGAGTTGTATCAAAAATAATTTTAAAATACATTTATTTGGATTCTAAGGGTAACTAGTATTAAGTAATAGTTATATATACATAATTTCTATTGACTAAAAATTTTACTAAAAAAGCTATACTTAAATTTTTTGAATTTTGATAAATCATGATTTTTAGAATAGATTCCTATTATTATTAAACCAATACCAATACCAATACCAAAAAGTAATCCCTTTGTAAAATCACTTACTGTTCCAAAAGTGTTTAAAAAAGAGAACTTGAGTTAATTAATAGACCTAGAAAAATATAAATATTATTATTTTTCATCATTTTCACTCCTTATATATTTAATAAACCTAAAATTATTTTAACATATAAACTTAAAATGAATTTAAATGTGTACTGAAATGACTTTATTTCGGAGTGAAAGTTTAAGGATTGTTAGGCGAATTTAGATTTGAGTTACTAATTTATAGATTTTAGTTCATTTTAAAATTAAAGGTTATAATCTATGTTATGATATTAATAATTTTTTTAACAAAATTATTAGAGTTAAACTTAGGAGGTTTCGTATATCTCTAAAGTTTTTAGAAACATACTTTTATTTTTAATAGGAACAAAGTTAATGCTATTAGAATCTTATAATTACACACTTTGAGAGGTGTCAAAAGCTTTTACATACTAAAAATAGGTAATATCAAAGACGTTTGATAGCCAAAATTAATTTAAGGTTATAGGATAATAGTACAGGAGGTAATTAGATGGAGATTGGCAAACAAATAAAGAAATATAGAACAGATAGAAAGCTTTCACAAGAGGCATTAGCTGAGAGGATATTTGTATCTCGCCAAACTATTTCAAATTGGGAGAATGATAGAAATTATCCAGATATGAAAAGCTTATTGTTATTAAGTTCTCTTTTTAATGTATCTCTTGATATATTAGTTAAAGGAGACCTTGAAGAAATGAAAAAGGAAATAAAAAAAGAAGAGATTTCTAAATTTGAAAAGGATGGTAAGATTTTTACTATACTTCTTATAGCAGATATTATATTAGTTGTTCCACTTATGAAGGTTTTTGGGAAAAATATGGGATTTTTAATATTTATTTTAATATGGTTAGTATCAATGTATTATGCAAGTAAAGTTGAGAGACATAAAAAGAATCATGATGTAAAAACCTACAAAGAGTTAAATGCATTTTTAGAGGGAAGAACGCTAGAGGGTAATGAGAAATATATTGAGTATGGAAAAAGACCGTATCAGTCATGGGCAATAGCATTAGGGGTTGGATTAATTACTGCAATTGTAGCTTTTATTATGGCTATTATACTATTTTAAAGTATCATAATTTAAAAGGATTATAAAATTTGAGAAAGATTTTATAATCCTTTTTTTATGTAAAATAAAGTTGTATTTATAATTGACTTACAAAACATAAATGAAGTATTTAATTTATTTCTTTTTTCAAAAATAATTTGATAGAAATATGGAGCTGCTACACCTGGAGCTGAAAATCCTGTATTTTCATTTGAAGGAATGACAATTTGCTTTAATCTCCATCCATTTTTAGATTCATCATGAATAATAGACTTACATGCTTCAAAAGTATCTCCGGATTTAACTTTAAAACCTTTCTTTAATGGTACTTCTATAAATTTATACTCATACATACAAAAATCTCCCTTAATTAATGTGACTTATTTATATCTATATATTACATATATATCACATTGGTTTTTATAGTATGACTAAAATTTAAAGTAAATAACTAATACTTAAAAACTTGTTTAAAGATTAGGATTAAAAATGCCCTTAGAATTCATTTATTTGTATTCTAAGGGCATTAACTTAGTGATTGTTAAAGTTCAAAAATGAATAGATTCTCAATTGGGGTATCTAATTCCCTAGATATTCTCACAGCTAGTTCAAGTGAAGGATTATATTTAGCATTTTCTAAACGAGCTATGGTTTCTCTTCTAACATTAACTTTGATAGCCAACTCTTCCTGTGTTAGTTCTTTTAATTGTCGATATTTTTTTAAATTACTTATATAATTTGTCATAATATTTTTAGTCCTCTAAATCAAATTTGTAAGTTAAATATGCCCATAAATTTACAGATATTGCAAAAGTAAGTGATAGTATAATTAATTGGATTTTATAAAGTAATTCAAAGTCTAAAGAAAATTGACCAATAAAAAGACTTAATAAAAATGCTATTGAAAAACATATCCTAAAAGAAATTGAACCTGCTTTATATCTATCTGCAATTAATCGTTCATCTTCAGTTAATCCTAGTTTAAACCACCAAAAATAAGCAAAACAACCAAAGAAAGCAAAGTTTAGAAAGAATATAGGGTCATTATTTACCCCTGAAAATCCTAAAAACCCTAGAAATCCTAGGAAATATGAATGTTTGTGTATTGTTTCTTTCATAATAAATCCCCTTTTAATGTGATATATTTGTATCTTTATAGTACAAATATATCACATTTATTTTTGAATTGATACCTAAAATGTAAAGTAAATTAGTTTATAGCAATTTCTAAACTTGGTTAAAGATTTGTAGTAAAGATGCCCTTAAAATATAGTTATTTAGATTTTAAGGGCATTAACTTTATCTTAATATAACTAGAAGTAAAATTTTAAGACTTGTTGTTTTAATATAAGAAACTGCACATAAAATCATATGTTTTATTGAACAGTTTTTTTAATTTATGACCACTTTCTAATTAAATATTTTTTATCATTATTAAACATATATTTATTTCATCCCAAAGTTCTTTTATTTCTTCCAATGGGTAAAAGCCAACACTTTTATAGAACCTCCTTGTATCTGCATAGTACTTATTTGGATTTGATGGTCCTAGTGTTTTAACTTGAAGAAATTTAGTACCTTTGCTGGATAATATGTTATTAGCAACCTCAACTAATGATTTTCCAACATGCTTACCTTGATATTCTTTTAATACTCCTATAACATATATTTCTGATGTGTACTCATTATTATGCTTTATACTTATAAATCCAATAGGTTTTTCTACGTCATAAGCTACATAAAATTTAGTATCTTTTACACCTTCTACATATTCAACTATAGACTCTTCAATATCAAACCACTCAGGCAGTTTTCTTAATATGCAATCAGCAACATTAGACTTAAGTTCAATATCATGTATTTCTATAATCTTAAACATAATTATCCCCCTAGCATTTTTATAATTCATATTGAAACATTTTCTAATTAAAGCATATCAGAACTTTTAATTTAATTGTTATTTGATCAAATATAATTTATTAGATGATTTTTTATACTAAAATAGCATATAATAATATAAAGACTATTATTTAGACTTATATTAAATGCAATGAAGAGGAAAGTAGCTTTAAGAATACTTTTACAGAGAGTTTCTATTTGGTGAGAGGAAGCAAAGGATATTAGAGTGAAAATGGCCTTGGAGCTGTGCACCGAGATTTTTTATAAAATTAAGGCTGCAACGGGTTCACCCGTTATAGTGATAGGGTATAACCATAGGTATATTATGGCGTACTTGAAGAGATGTATATTGTGAGATATACATGAATTAGGATGGTAACACGAAGTTTAACTCTCGTTCCTAAGATTAATTTCTTAGGGACGGGAGTTTTTTTATTATAAAAAATTATTTAGGAGGTATTGGATATGAATATTTTTATAGGAGGAGCGTGGCCATACGCTAATGGATCACTTCACATTGGTCATATAGTAGCCCTATTACCTGGAGATGTAATAGCTAGATACTATAGAAAAAAGGCGATAATGTTCTTTATGTATCAGGTAGTGATTGCCATGGAACGCCGATATCAATTAGAGCAAAGTCGGAAGGTGTGACTCCAAAGGAAGTAGCAAATAAGTATCATAGGGAATTTAAGTATTGTTTTGATAAATTGAATTTTTCATATGATTGTTATGGAAGAACTGATTGTGAGTTTCATAAAATAGAAGTCCAAAATATAATCACTTCTTTGTACAACAAGGGTTTGATTTACGAAAAAAATGTAGAACAGGTTTATTGTAATAGTTGCCAACAATTTTTACCCGATAGGTATGTTGAAGGTTTATGCCCTAAGTGTAAATCAACCGCAAGAGGAGATCAATGTGACCACTGTGGATCTTTGCTAGATCCGTTAGAATTATCAGATAGAAAATGTAAGTTATGTGATGATTCACCTACAATAAAAGAATCTAAGCATCTATACTTTGCTTTATCTAAATTTCAAGATGTTATAAAAGATAATTTAGAGGCAAATAAAGATACATGGAAAATAAATGCTGTAAATAATACAGAAAGATACCTTATTGAAGGGTTACATGATAGGGCCATATCAAGAGATATTTCTTTAGGTATAGATGTACCAATAGATGGATTTAAGGATAAGAAGGTGTATGTTTGGATAGATGCTGTACTTGGATATCTTACAATGAGTAAAAAATGGGCAAGAGATAATAACAAATCATATCAAGAGTTTTGGAATGATGATGCAGTTTCTTGTTATGTTCATGGTAAAGATAATATTCCGTTTCACTCGATAATACTACCAGCTTTATTAAATGGAATTGAATATACAAAATTAGTTGATAGAATTGTATCTAGCGAATATTTAACATTAGAAGGCAAAAAGATTTCAACTAGTAATAACTGGGCTGTATGGATTCCTGATATAGTAAAGCGTTATAATTCTGATTCATTAAGGTACTTTTTCTTAATAAACGCTCCAGAAAAACGAGATTCTGATTTTTCATGGAGGGAATTTGTAAATAGCAATAATGGAGAGTTACTAGGAGCCTACGGGAATTTAGTTAACAGAACTCTAGTGTTTATAAAAAAGTATTATAATAATAAAGTTACTAATGGTGAGATTGATAAAAATATTAAAGAAAGTATAAAGCAATTATATAATGAAGTAGGTGTTCTTATAGAAAAAGGAAATTTAAGAATTGCACTTGAGAATATTTTTGAAGTTATAAGGAGTGTAAATAAGTACTTTGATTCAAGTACACCTTGGATAACGGTAAAAGAGGATAATGAAAGATGCAAAACAGTATATATACTTGTATTTATGCTATTGTAAATCTAGCTAACTTATTAGAACCATTTTTACCAGAATCTTCGTTGAAAATAAAAGAATGGCTATCTATTAATCATAGTAAGTGGAGTGAAATAGAAAGAATAGAGTGTACTCTACCATATGAAATTTCTATATTATTTGAAAGACTAGATAAGAAAACAATAGAATTAGAAGAAGAAAATTTAAAAATAAAAACTCATTAGACTAGTTGTTAAAAACACGTTTAAAGGTATCTAGTAATAATGCCCTTAAAATCTATTTATTTAGATTTTAAGGGCATTAACTTACTTTTTATTTTCTCTAATTGCTTGTGTCAACTTCTTAATATTGCTATTTATACAAAATAATACAATTATAATTAATACATATTCCAGTCCACCTTTACTATTTAAAAGTGTACTATTTATATCATTCATAGTATTAGATAAATTATCTATTGAACTATGTATATAGCTAAGTTCTTCTTTTATTTGTTTAGTTTCATCCACACTCTCACTCTCCCAATATATTCTAAATAGATTATAATTTCAAAATATTAAAATGTCCATTAAAACAGATGTTTTTGTGATCATGGGTAAGAAATTTTAAGACTATTTATTTAAATTAGTATAGGTAAGTTAAATAAATTTTTTAATAGTATAAGAGTTTTTACTAGTTTTTTTATTTTATATAACTTACTATTAAATTTAGATAAAGTATTTAGGGGGGAGTTAAATGGAAATAAGTAAAAAAATAACACCTATAAGGTAACGAGTATTTTATTGATAATATATTTGTTTATACTAACCTTTGTAATAGTATTTAAAATGGGTGTAGCAGTTTCGGGGGAAAGAAGTATTAACTTAGTACCTTATGGAAGTTCTGTAATAGTAAATGGCAAGCTTTATACCAGAGAGTTAATAGAAAACGTAATTGCATTTATACCTTTAGGTTGTTATATAGGTATGTTAAAGTGGGATTGGAGTTTTATAAAAAAGATACTTCCTATATTTGGAGTAAGTTTGTTATTTGAAATAACACAATTTATATTTGGTTTAGGAGCATCTGATATAACAGATTTAATTAATAATACGCTAGGTGGAGCTATAGGTATTTTAATTTACTTTATACTTATTAAAATATTTAAATCAGATTTAAAACTGAATAAAGTTATTAATATATGCGCATCTTTAGCAACTATATGTCTTGTATTAATGTTAACTATTTTGATTATAACCAACTAATTCTTAAAAACTTGTTTTAAGATTAGGAGTAAAAATGGACTTATAATCCATTTATTCGGAGTATAAGTCCATTAATTTATAACTATAGACTCTAAAATTTAAGGCTTGTTAGGTAAAACTAATAATTTGTTTATTACATTTGTGAATTTTCTTGAATTTTTTCTTTAATTAATATTAATATAAGAATCGATGAGATAAGCATAAGAGTTCCATTCAAATAAAATGGAGCTTTAGGAGAAACTTTATCATAAAGAATCCCACCTATTAAAGGCCCTATCATTAATCCAAAATCACAAACAATACTATAAAGACTATACATTGCTCCCATTGATGATTTATCGGTCATATTTGTATAAATATTTTTTTCGGACAGACTATATAAAACACTGCCTAATGTAGATATAATCCATAACATCGATAATAATATAAGCGAATTAGCGCTTGGAGTAAAAATAGATACGACTCCGCAAATAATCAGACCTAACATCATCGAATATTTTTTACCGTAATTATCTGAAAAAATTCCTATTTTCTTTGAGAAAAAACTTTCAGCTAAAAGAGCTGGTAGAAATGCATATGCTAATAATAAAATATTATTTGTAAACTTATCTTGCATATAGATCATAATTATTGATCCTAACATTGATGATGATACATATGTTATAAATATTATTATTAATAATTTTTTTATTTTCTTTGATATATTTTTATTGAATTTATTGTTTACACTTATTTCTGTTTTTTTACTTTCAGGAACCTTAGTTTTCACCTCAAATACCGCATAAATAGAAGCAATAGAAAATATGATGAATAATACTTTCCATCCTTGTGTAAATCGCATAAAAGATAATATAGAAAAGGCTATAATACACCCATATAAATAACCTAGTGATTTATATGAATGTATACTTCCAAAGGCTTCTGAAAAGTTTTTTTCTTTGGTCGTATCTGAAATAATTGTATAGGTAGAAATAGTCATTGATGCAGTAGCTATACCTTGAAAATTCTAGCTATATATAGTGTTATTGCTGTGTTTGAAATCGAAAATATAGCATAGGATATTGCAAAAAAAATACAAGAAAATATCAATATAGGTTTTCTTCCAAAGTCATCTACAAGTTTACCTAAAATAGGTCTAGTTAATATTAAAATTAGTGATATTACAGAAAATAGGCCTGTTATTTCTACTGCATTCATATTAAGTTTTTTGCTATATATAGGAATTAAGAAGGACATTACTCCTAGTGGAAGAGATGTCAATAGCATTGGTTTTTTTAAGTGAGAACATTTATTATTCATTATTCACCTCCGAGATAATATAATTATATTACTATTGCATAAGAGTATTTCCTTTTTTTAACAAGTTCCAACTTATAATAATTATATATATAAAATAAAATTCAAGTGTATTTTGATAGTAAATTTATTTAAATAAAATAGAGTTAACGATAAAGAGATTCAGTATATAATTACCTTAAAAGGGGAGCACTTATGAGAAAACCTATATTGATTAGTTACTATTTGATTATATTTTCAATGTTTTTTATAGGATGTGACATTAATACAAATGAAAATCAACTTAAGTTAGTTAGAAATCATTCTTCTGAAAGAAGTATTAGTGGGATGGGACTAGATTATGACATTGAAAATTTAAACAAAGATAAATATGAGATTGATTTTTATGCTAAGGAATATAAAAAAGGTGAATTTATAAAAGATCATAGATTATATAACTTAATTTTAGATATTGGAAATAAGAAAGTGCCAGTAAGCGTATATCAGGAAGATAAAAATATAAAGCTTTTCATTGAGCCGAATTATCAAGATATAACATTGGATTTCTTTGAAGATTCAGATATGGGGATTGCATTATCAGGAATAGAAGTAGAAAAGATATTAAAATTTAATAAAGACACACCTATTGTGATATATAGTATTGCTGGTGAGGATAAATTGGTATCTAGCGTAGATATGGAAGGTGATTATAAGCTAGGATCAAATGAAAAAGATTTAGTTATATTTATGAAGATAACACAAATAACTAATCCTTAAAAACTTGATTAAATATAAAGATGATTCACCTGGGGATGAAAATTTTGTACCTTTGTTTGAAGGAATAACAATTTAATTGCAGCCATATTTACAATTTCTAATTTATAGTGGAGATTGATAAACCATATTAATATATAATGAACATAAAACTCGGATTAATCATTTATATAACTACATAACCTTCCTGAGCTATATAAATGATTAACTATTTACTTATTTTTAGCTAAGAGAGTAGCACCCACTAAGTCAGTTATTATTATTTCAGAGTCTTTTGGTATATCTTTGTCCCATGCAGTAATTTTAACCTCTTTACCATCTATAATAGCTTTTCCTTTGTGCCTTGCTTTGATTGAAGATGTTGAAACACCAGTATGGTTTAAATACTTTGCTCTTTTTGTATTTAGATATGAGTTCAACATACTTCTTTCTATTATCCATATAAGTAGTACTAAAGCTGATGTTACTATACCCCTTTTAAGACTTGTAGAAAATACAACTACTCCAACTAACATGTTTACAGATCCATTTATTATTCCGTTAATCTGATCTTTTGAGTCGTAAATAGTTATCCCTTTAAATTTTTCTATTGCTACAAAAACTATTCCATATATTATAAAAATAAACCTAAATAAAATCTAACTGCTTCCATATCGAAACCCATAATTACACCCCCTATATTTACTATGAACATCTATTTATATATATTCTTTATTTTATATAGTAGTATATAAACTGATTTATTGCACAGAAACTTCAAAAGATTAAACTTAATAATATTAAAATTATTATTATATTTTATATACCTGATTGGACTGCAATAAGATATAGTACAGCAATTGCTATATATATGGCTATTATTAAACTGTAATGAACTACCATATTTATTTTTTTCTTTATTACCCAGTATATTACTGATAAAAAGCAATATATCAAAAATAAACCTACTATCCTTTGAGGAATGTTATAGGGGCTACTATATAGATTTGGTTCATATAGATTGGGTTCAAAAAACTTTGAAGGTTCGGATATTATAAATATAAGTCCAAATTCTCCTATAATCCAATCTATTAGATTCCATATATGTTTATTCATTTCTAAACTTCCTCCATTCAAACTGAAATCTCAAAGTATGAAACCTTATTGTATAATTCCAGATTAAAATATATTTTGAATTATCCTTATTAAACTTTAAAAGAATAATTAAAATTATATAAAAATTAAAGTGAAAAGTATTGAAAATGGATTGAGATAGGTTTATTTGGGAGTTAAATATAAAAAATAGTATATTATATAAAAATTTACTTAAACAGAAATTAGTAAAAATGTTTATATAATCCACTTATTTGGATTATAGCTACTAGAGAGTAACTTAAATTCATAAACATAAATTTAAAGATTTGTTATATATGTACTTTTCTTTTTTTACTTATGTATATAACATAAATATTAAAGGGGGGGGATATTTATGGAATGTCAAAAATGTAAAATGGAAATGAAGATGGTAGATTTTAAAACTGAAACATTTGGAGTAAAACCATACATAAGGACAAAGAGAAAAGGTACATTTAAAGGTGAAAAGATAAGTGACGTTTTATGTTATGTATGTGCTAAATGCGGTCATATAGAGTTTATAGCAGCGAACCCAAATGAATTTAAGTAATGCTACATATGAATATCTACTAAATAAAGGACATGGATGTTATTTAGTAGGTGAAGATACAATAATTCTTGACGGTGAAAAGTATATGATAAATGAGTGGAATATAAACAACATTGTTCCAACACAACAAGTAATTTTAAAGTTACTGAAATAAAATAAACTATATTCTAAAAACTTATTTAAAGGTATATAGTGAAAAAGCCCTTAAAATCCATTCATTTAGATTCTAAGGGCTTTAGCTTGATATTGATGTAGCTTTTTCCACTTTCGTATTTTTGTCCTAAATGACTTGAAAGGTTCAACAGTATTTATATGAATCCACTTCCATAGTGGCCAATTTGAAGGTGTTGATGATGACCACCCTCTTCCTCCTTGTTGAAACAACTCCGTATCTGTATATGTATTTATTAATTGTATAATTTTCTTTTCAGTTTCTACAAACATATTACATAACTCTGCTAGAGTATATACATCATACTTTTTATAGAAATTTTCATATAAACCACCAAGATTATTCCATTTATAGTCTGGGGTTGGGGTTATAACAGTAATCCCCTGCTGCTCTTTACTTTCCCAATCAAGAATAAGATTCATCCACCCTAATTGATAAGCAATCATTTGAGCTGGAGTTTTATCTACTCCATCAATTAATTTATCTTTATCTTTTTCATTAATACAATTAAATTCTCCTATGAATAATTTTGAACGATTTGAAATTTCTAAAATTAACTCTTCTCTATTTTTATATTCCACCAATTTACAATGCCCCTTTTAAAATTCAAATTTACCTATAGTATATAGTAATTACTAACTTAATCTCAATTTGTTTTACTTTTTATAACTATTGATTGCAATTAAAACCTTTCAAAGAATTTCTATTGTATATATACATAGAGTTTAACAAAATAACCACTAAAACAGTTGTTTTTCAATCTATTAATTTCTATAGAGAACAAATATATTAATCCAATACTAAAAATTAAAACTCCAATTAAGATAAACGAGTGAATAGCTATATTTAATACAGTATATGTTTAATTTATAAAGTTCTGAATTGTTATTTTTGAGTTAGAATATTAAATATGGTATCTAGAACATTTTTAACTTTAAGTTCTGTTATAATTAAATAAACAAAGATTTAGGGGGGATTCAAAATAGAGTACACATTACTTGTGATTTCAGCAATTATAATACCATTAACTCTTTTTATATATAGTTTAATATCATATAAAAAGAAAATTATTATTTACACTAATAACAATGAGAATATAAATGTTAAAAAGGATTCTTATTATAGTTTGCAATTATTATTTTCAATAATTACTTGTATTTTACTAGTTTTTGAGAGTGTAATGGCTATTAACGGTATAGGTGTTTTTATATGTTACTACATAGCTACAATTTTCATAATGAATTATTTATTAAGAGTTATATCGGTTAAAATGAACTATTTAAGTGCTAATTAGTATTAGGTATTTCAAATATGAGACGCTTTTTAGATTATTAAAAGAAATAATAAGAAAAGTAGCTTATAAATTAGAGGAAAAACATTAAGTGATTAAATTTATATAAAATTAATCACTTAATGTTTTTCCATTTACTCAAAAAAGGTAAGCTGACATAATCATGATACTTGAATATATTAAAGGGGATTATATATAGGTAGAATCATAAAAAGTTTTTTAATAAATACCCTAAGTTAAAGGTGTATATTAAAAAAGCCATTAAAATCCATTTATTTGGGTTTTAAGAACTTTAATTTATATAAATCACATTTACTATTAGATATTTATTTGATTTACAATGTTAAGAAAAAATTAATTATTTACTAGATTTATAGTATACGCTGTTTTGGTGTAACAATAAAAGAAGTAATTACTAAAATCATGCTTAAAATCCAAGGTTTGAGTTCAAAATGATTAGATAGTAGATTAACTCCTGATATTATAAATAAACTATATTTAATTAAAAATAACATTGCATTTTTGGAAAAGTTTCTTATAAAAATCATTTTCAAACATAAATAAACCATTATAATCCCTAAAAAGCATAATAAAACTCCTAAAAAATCTTGAATTAAATAATAATAATGAAATTCCATATATAATTACTCCTTACTTTATAACACTTAAAAATAGTATTTATTAACCCTATTTTTAGATAATTGTACTTTCTAACTCTTGTTCTTCATAAGTTTTCATTGTAATTCCAGTAATACCATATATAAATGATATTATGGGAGTTATCCAACTTAAGAAACAATACGGTATAAATTCAAATGGGCTAACTCCCAATGTCTGACTAGAAAATATTGCATTTGAATTCCAAGGTATTAATGGTCCTCCTAATGTAGCAGTATCTTCTATTATTCTAGATAAATTTTCTGGCTTTAATTTAAATTCTTTATATAAAGGAGACATTATAGTTCCAACAAATACAGATGTAAACATCATAGAAGAACTAAATGCATTTGCAAAATAACTAACAACAAATGTAGATCCAACTAATTTAGCTCTAGAATTACCAATCCTATCTATAATAGGTTTTAACAATACTTCTAAAAATCCTGTTTTTTGTAGGATTCCAGCTACTATAAATACGATAAATACTAATAGTACGGTTTCAGCCATACTCATTATGCCACCACGATTTAATAGCTTATCTGCATAAGAGATTCCGGTTTCTATAGAATATCCATTAAGTACATAGTTTAATAAATCTCCAATTTTTTGTCCTTCTTGAATCACAGCTATAATACCTCCTAAAAGAGCAGATGCTAATATAGAGACTATTGGGGGCTTTTGAAGTAGTAATAATACAAGTAAAAATATTATAGGGATTAATGATACCAGCCCAATATTAAATGTAGAACTTAGAACTTCCTTTATTTGATTTATTTGATTATAGTCTATAACATTGTTAGCATATTTAAGTCCTATAACTGTATATAAAACTATACATATTAGATAAGCTGGAACAGTTGTAAACATCATATGTTTAATATGAGTAATTACATCCGTTTTACAAATAGCTGCAGCTAGGTTTGTGGAATCTGATAATGGAGACATCTTATCACCAAAGAATGCACCAGAGATTATAGCTCCAGCTGTAAGACCAGCAGGAATCCCCATACTATTTCCAATACTCATTAGAGCTATTCCAGAAGTTCCTAAAGTACCCCAAGATGTTCCAGTAGCTAATGAAGTAAGAGAACATAATATTAATGTTGTAAGTAAAAAGTACTTAGGTGTTATTATTGTAAGTCCACTGTAGACTATTGTTGGTATTGTGCCAGCAGCAATCCAAGTGGAAATTAAAACTCCTACAGAAAGTATAATTAAGTTAGATTGAAAAGCACTCTTTCCAACCTCAAATCCAAATTCTTCAACTTCACTATTAGTGTATCCTAACCTCATAGCTGCAGGCACTACTATTAGCCAAGATAATAAAAACATTACAGTTATAGATGCTTTAAATGCAACCATACCAACTGTAGTTAAGCTTATAATAGCAATCATTACCAACATTGCAAATTTAAATGTAGGTTTTCTTTTTTCTATATTTTCACTCATGATTTTATTTCCTTTCGATTTTCAATATATTTATTTTTAAATAGCTTTTTTAACTTTTCTTTTATCCATATCTGGATATTTTGCTTAAGAGTTATTACCTCGGTCTATTACCTAATCAAACTTGTATTTCATAAGTTTACTACCTCCTGTATCATAGAATTTAAAATTAGTTTTTAAATACAAAAAAACCTCGTCTCTAATTTAATAGAGAGAGGTATACTCGCGGTTCCACTCTAATTTAGATATAAATAAATATATCTACACTCGAAAATTCCAGCACTAACATGCCTAATCACTATAACGGGTGATCCCGGAGAACTCTACTGTTAATTCGAGTTTCTGCTCCAAAGTGCACTTCACATTTCTTCTAAATAGAAAACTCTCACCAATGTTTTCCTCTCTGTGATTTTCCAAAATGCTACTTTACTTTTTCAATGCATTTATAACCTACTAATTTGGTATGGATTAAAATAAATAATAATATAATCTTTTTAAGAAGTCAATCTTTTTTTATTTTTAAAATAAAAAAATTTAATTAAATTATTCGAATACTATATAGATATTTTTGATTTAATTATTATAAATACTTAGATTCACGATCAGTTATAACCTAAAAAAGTTAAGTTTGAGCCTACAAAATTGACTTTTAAAATCTAATGGATTATTTGCTAATTGAATTGTAAATGCAGTAAAAGATGCACTTAAACAGGCGATAATAAAATAAACTTTATTATCGCCTGTTTAAGTTACATAAGATTATAAATACAACAAAGTTATTTAATATTTGATATTATGAAACATATTTTCTCGAAAGATTTTTCTAATTTATTGATTCTAGACTTTTTACTTTATCAATACATTCATCTGACTTCAATATGTCTTTTGATGACGTATCTTCTACGTAATAATCTGGTTGAACTGGATTTTCTTCATCTACAATTCCATCTTTACTCATAAACATATTTGAAGATATTATGGCTATAAGGCCACTATGTTTTAAGTTAATGCATAGGGGATTAGAAACGCCACCATCTCCTAAAGTTTCACTTCCTACAAGCGTAGCAAATTTTGTGTCTCTACAAAAGATAGAAAAAGTTTCAGCCCCCGAGAAAACTTGATCATTTACTAACACATATATTTTCCCTTTGAATGGGTATTTAGCTTTACCATCTACTTTTAAATTTATTTCATCAAATCCTTTGAGATTATTTATATACCCTGGAGCAATTTTTCTTATATCACTTGGTAATTCAGATAGGGGCTTAAAATTAAAATCAAAGTTTTTAATATAGCTTTTCATATTATTCGATTCATTATTTAAAAGTAAATAACCTTTAGTGCTATAGGCTTTATCAGTTATTATTGAGACTAGACTTTTCCAATATTCATCTGATCCACCTAAATTATCTCTAATATCAATTATTAGGGAGTTATAGTTTTGTATGTTTTTCAAATAATCAGCAATTTTGTCCATATCTTCAGAAATTGAGCTACCAACTGGATTCATTTGAGGTATTTTTATATATCCCATTTTGTTTTTTTTAATATCTGAACATACAATGTTACTACTATTTTGTATGGAAGGCCCTCTTTTAGGCATATTTAGATACGCGTTATCTGTATTTTTATTAAATAAATTAGGGAAGAAGTCACTCATCTCACTTATAGACTTAATGCTATCGTATGTTGATTTATTACTTACAATATAAGAGTGATAGTTGTTTAGTTCTCCCATTATATTGTTTAATTCTTTAGAAAAAGAATTTAAATTACCTGTATTTTTTATACTTTTTTCATATCGATCATGATTTGCTAGCCATTGATTTTTTGTTATCTTACCCTCTAACCCAAAATATGGATATGTAACAGTAATTTCATTATATAATTGTTCAAAATCTTGAAGTTTTTCTTCAGTCGTTAAATCAGTTTTATTGCAAGCTACTAGTAAGAGAGTTGAGAAAACTAAGACAAGTAAATACTTTATTTTTTTCATTTCATGGGTCCTCCAAAATTGTATAGGATATAGGTATTACTAATAAAACTGCTAATTATGGCTGTGATATGACTAATAAAAATATCAAATTGTTATTTATTTTAATTTAAAATTAAAAATATAAAAATGTACATGTCTAACTAATTATATGTAATAGGTAAATAGTAAAAAGTAGAATCAATGGGAAAAGTATATAGTTTTTATTATAGCATTATATACAATAAAATAAGTTCAAATAAAATATAAACAAGTTTAAAATATAAGGACACTAAATTAGATCTCAAAAGAGTTTATACTTTGAGTATACTATTTTATATTGAAATAATAATTACAATTTTATTAGTTTAACGGAGTTAAGTAAAGATTTCTAAAAGGTAGCATATTGATAGCATTACTATAAATTAGGTTTCACGATAAAAATGCATAATGTCGAACTTTGCAATAATTTGAGTTATGAATTACATTGAAAGTCTGTTGTATACAATGTAATAATGTTAATTGTAAAATTTTAACATTGTATATTTCGCTTGGTGTTCGCTTTTATGAGATTTATAATGTTGGTGTAGAAAATAATTAAAAGCAAAATTAAAGTAAGGTAAGTGTATTCTTAGTTTACTATTATAAAAAGGGAGATTATATGAAAAGGAAAAAATAGATATATTAAACTGATAAGAAATAAGTTTTATATTATTTAAATTATATAACTGTTTTAAGTATTAGAATAAAGCATATTTTAGGCTGTATATATAATTATAATTACAGTATTCTTTTATTTTTATATCATTGATTTTAGCCATACGCTCAAGCGTATGGCTAATTCTTTTCACTATATCTGAAACCTTTGAGTATAAAAACAGAAAAGCAACCACATAGTAACAAGATTATAACACTTCCTATCCGACTTTGGGCAGTAGCTTCAGTGTAACCAGAAACCCCAAATACTGCAGCAATAGGATAAAATGTTTTTAGGGTGTTTGACATACTCATGAATAGTCCAGCAAAAGAGTACATTTCAGTTAATACTAATGCAATCCAATAGCCTTTTTTCATATATGATACCAAGGCAATAATAGGAGAGATAGCAAGGAATATTCCAACACCTTGAAGAAAATATATTTTCAAAAATATAAAACCATTCCTACCGATAAATCGGAAAAGTGTAATATTGCCTCAGTCAAAAATGCTATTGCAAATAGCAGTAAATAAATGAAAATGCTGAATAAAAAAGTAATAATCATTTTTGTAGCAATTAACTTTGTTTCATTTACAGGAATAAGTAGCAAAGATTTTATAGTATCCTCATCTTCTTCACGACAAATCATATAACTTCCCAAAAGAGAAATTACTGCGGGAAGAACAAAAAATGTTGCCAAAGGCTGAGCCATAGTCATATACCATCCTGCACTGTCTATATCACGTGACCCATTATACGCAACCCATCCCTGTATAAAAACAATAACAGCTACCATAACCGTTGCAAAAACTGCAATCCAAACAATATTTAAACGACGAATCTTTTGTATTTCAGACCAAAGTAATTTTCGCATTCTTTACACCTCACTTCTTTTCAATGTGATATTTGCAAAAAATATTGCAATAATATCCCAAACGCAAATACAAAGAAACGCTAAAGGAACATTAATTCCTTGTGGCCAAAAAATGCCTGGAATATCGTTATTTCGCATGACTATAACTTCCATACTAGTTAATGGGTGTAGATACGTATTTATAGGCATTATAAAAAATGCAAAAAAGGCATAAATCAATGTAATACAAATGGGGAGAATGTATCCTTTTTCGATGATGCTATTGCTAAAATCGGCAACATTGTAAAAGCAGTAAAAAAACCAGCCACTAAACATTTTTCAGCAAATAAAATACGTTCTCCCATTCAAATACAAGATATCCCGAAAGTACACTAACCATAACGGAAGCTACGAATGTAATTAGCATGAAACAAATGGAGTAAACTAAAACTATAAAAAATTTACTAAAAAAGTATCCCATTTTGCTGATAGGAACAATCCAAAGTTGTTTTAACATATCATACTGATTCTCTTCGTGCATAAGCATAGTACTAAGTATTCCCAAAATAACAGGTAAGATAATGATAAGAGTAAAACCAAGTGCTGACCATCTATAATACTTTCTCGGGTCAACACCTTTATCCACAAAAAATAGTGCGAAAAACGGCATAATTAGAGCGGCTAACAACATGAGCCAAATAAGTTTATTGCGACGTAGTTTAAGAAATTCTGTTTGAATAAGGTTAAGCAATACCTTCACCCCCTGTAATTTTCTTGAAGTAGTCCTCTAAGGTATCATGACACAGTACCGAACTAATAACAGTTATATTCTGCATTACAAGGGCTTTATTTATTTTACCTATATCCAGAGTAGTATCATAAAGTCGTAGGGTTTGATCATCTTGAACAGAATAATCTTTCAAGTTGAATTCTTGTTCTAAAATCAGTGTAGCTTTTGGAATATCTGAAACTTGCAACATGATATAGCTGCGGTTTTTCTTTTCAAGTTCCTCCATGCTACTTTCTTCTAAAAGAACACCGTGGTCAATAACTCCAATATCATCAGCCAATAATGAGATTTCCGAAAGAATGTGACTAGAAATAAGAATTGTTTTTCCATGCTCAACACTCAAATTTTTAATAAAATCTCTTACTTCTGCAATCCCAATAGGGTCAAGACCGTTTGTAGGTTCGTCCAAAATCAGTAGTTCGGGGTCGTGCATAATAGCGTTAGCAATACCAAGACGTTGCTTCATTCCCAGAGAATACTTACCGAACAACTTTTTGTCTTTATAAGGTAACCCTACTACTTTCAATGCATTTTCAACTGCATTCGGGCCAACTGTACCACGTAGCTTCGCAAAAATTTCTAAGTTTTCTGTTCCTGTTAAATTTGGATAAAAACCGGGTGTTTCGATAATAGCACCGATACGGGGATATACTCGTTTTTCTTGACCTTTGATATTTTGTCCGAATACATCCACTTCACCGGAAGTGATTGAAGTCAACCCTAAAATCATTTTCATGATAGTGGTTTTTCCTGCTCCGTTACGCCCTAATAATCCATAAATACGACCTTTTTTTACATGGAGGTTGACTGAATTAACTGCTGTCTGCTCTCCATATTTTTTAGTCAGTTGTTTAGTTTCAATTATAAGATCATTCATATAAAATCTCCTCTCTTTCAATACCTTTACTTTCCCAATATAATAACCGATATGACGGTAGAAACAATCACAATTAAATTATAATACATTTACCTTGCCATAACCTTGCCGTAAGCTTGTTCTTTCCTTGCTTTTATTATTTACAAAAAAAGCCCTGCATAATACAGAGCTTTCATCCCTTAGCTTTATAGAGATTTTGGAAAAATAATAGTAAATGTAGTAGATCCTTTTAAAACACTCTCCACGTCAATCGTCCCTTTATGAACAGCCACAAGTTCTTTCGTGATAGACAATCCAAGTCCTGCCCCTGTGGTCATTCGAGATTTATCCCCTCGATACATTCTTTCAAATATATGTGACAATTCATCACGCGGTATTCCTATACCATTATCAGAAACTTTTATCGTGACTTGATTTTCATTTTCATATAAATCAAAAACAAGTTTTGTGCCTTTACTATGAGCAATAACATTTTGAAAAAGATTATTCAAAATTCGAGTATAAGAATTTACATCAATTCGGGCTAGACATTCATTTTCGGGGATATTTATTTCATAATCGAAATTATTATTTTCTATAATAATAATCCAATCAGCGGCAATACTACGAGAAAGTTCGTTAATATCGCATACTTCAAAATGAAATATTTGTTCTCTTGCATCAAGTTTTACCCATTCAAAAAGTCGCTCTGTAAAATCTTTTAGATTATGTGCTTTACCTATTGCAACCTGTATATATTCGTCCTTTTCTTTCCCCGTGACAATATTTTTTTCTATCGCTTCCAAGTAACCTACAAGAGATGTTAATGGTGTTTTAACATCGTGAGAAAGACTTGTCATCAAGCGTTTGTATGCCTGTTCGGACTGTCTTTGATTTATTAGTGTTGCTTGCATACCTGTGGTAATTGCATTTAAGTCATAGCAAATCTGCCTTGTCATGTCATTTTCTCTTGTAAGTATTTTGTGATTTAAATTTCCCTCTTTAATGTCCGTTACCGCTTCTTGTATCACGCTGATCTGCTGTTTTGTTCTGTATAGTTTTAAACCCAGATAAAAAACAACAATCAGTAATATAGAGGATACGATTATAAGAAATTCAGTAAGTCCCATTTCTAAACCTCCCTATTAAAGCGATACCCCACACCTCTAACAGTTTGAATATAAAAAGCATTATCAGGATTTGGCTCAATTTTCTTTCTAAGTTTGCTTATAAATGACATAATATTACTATCATCAAAAGTGTATTCATCTTCCCACACTTGCGTGTAAATCTGCTTTTTTGTATAGACACGTCCTTTATTACTCGCTAAAAATGATAGCAAGTCAAATTCTTTACCTGTCAAGTCAATTTGTTTATCGTTTACACAAACAATACGATTATCTATATCTATTATCATTCCTTTGAGGATTAAATGGTGTTTATCTGGTATGTTGTTGAATTTGGTAAATCGGCGTATAAGAGAATCTACCCGTGCAGTCAATTCATTTATACTAAATGGTTTTGTCAAGTAATCATCTGCACCCGTTCGAAGACCAATTATTTTATCTTCTTCGCTATTTTTTGCAGTTAGCATTAAAACAGGTACATTGCTTACTTCTCTTATTTTTTTAAGATACTAAATCCATCTAAATCAGGTAGCATAACATCAAGAATAATAAGAGAAAGATTGTCTTTCTTTTCATCCACAACTTTAAGTCCTTCACTTCCACTAAACTCTACTAGAGTCGATATTTCTTCATTATCCAAACACTTCTTTATAAGAGAACAGAGCTCTTTATCATCATCAATCATCAGTACTGTATTCATTTTTTCTCACTTTCCTTCTTTTTTAAAATCTTTCGGCAGTGATTTCTTAGCATATTTATATATCGTTCAATTTCTTTCTAATTTATAAACACCGTAAATTCGATTTTCATCACAAAGCTGTTTAGTATTCTTTCTGCGCTTCATAACTTTTTAGATACTTATTTCACTGATATGTAGACCCTTGTATTTTATACTAAATTATAGCTACGTATATATAATTTAATCTCTTCTTTTAATTATTTTTGCTTATTAATTTATAATTGTTTCTTTATTTAAATATATATAATTATTATTTTATTTTCAATCTAAAGTTTAGTTTACTATTGTAACTTAATGGTATAAAATGATGAAATCAATATAGTTAACAAGCTATATAACAATATTGAGAGATAAAGTTAGAGACGTTAGTATAAGTCAATCTTAAGGGCCTTAACTTTATTTTGAATAAACAAATTTTATAGTTACTCTAATCAAATTTATAGATATAACTCCGACTAAAATTAGTATAAGTTTGGTTAATAATGTTGACTCAATTATAATTAATAGCCAAATAAGTAATCCAATCAAAATATATGATATACTTATTGATTTACGCAAATAAGATCTCTCCTTTTGAGAAAGTTTTTGCAAGCAAACTTCTGGTATTTCAGCAAACTTAAAATTATCTTTTACTAGAATTTGATATGCACTAATAAATAGAAATATACAGATTAACATAGTTAATATAAAACTAAACATAATATTCCCCCCTACGTTAATTAAAGTATATCAAAAATTATTCAATAAAGAGTTCATTAACATATTTTAAAAATACATTTAAAAGTAAATATATATCTATAATGAAAAATATTTTGAATATTTATA